>NZ_CP089294.1 GCF_021919345.1 Paenarthrobacter nicotinovorans | reverse complement strand
CTGCCGGCTGCGGCCCGGTGTCCGTTGTTGCTGATGGCAACACGAAAGTTGATGGCTATACCGCGGAGCAATTAAAGAACGCGGCTGCTGTCATCGGCGCCGGAAACAGGATGAACCTTTCCGTGAAGGGCCAGACCATCAGCATCATGGTCGCGTTGGGGGAGTCTGGTCTGCGGGTTCTGGACTACGGCGACGGTCCCGGCCCGGACTCCCGTGGGTTGTTCCAGCAGCGTGACAACGGTGCCTGGGGTTCCTATGAGGACCGCATGGACCCGTCTGTCAGCGCGACCAACTTCATCAGGGCGCTGCAGGCTGTGCCGGGTTGGGAGTTCTTGGAACCGACGATTGCCGGGCACAGGGTTCAACGCAACGCGGACCCTTACCACTATCGGAAGTACTGGCCCGAGGCGGTCAAGATCGTCCAAGCACTCTCGGATGGGAGTTTCTCCATTGCTGGCAGCAGTTGCGGTCTCCCGGGCAGGGCCGGGGCGGGGGATGATTACCCGTGGAAGGGCTCTCCGACTTGGTTGCAGGTGGGGGCAGGTTCGGCTGCTGCTTCACCGTTGGGCATGTTCTACCGCGAGTGCGTTGACTTCGCCTTGTGGCGTGTGAACCAGCAGATGGGCTCAACCAGTGCACCGTTCAAGTTCCTGAATGGCAACTTCCGTCCGGATGGTCAGGGCCTTGGCTCTGCGGTGACGTGGAAGGCCGGGTGGGACGCCAAGGGCTGGCCTACCGGCAACACACCCCAGGTCGGCGCTGTGGTCTGGTACGCCCCAGGTGTCGGGGGAGCGGACCCGAGGTTCGGCCACGTGGCCGTGGTCAAGGAAGTCATAGGCAACGGTTCCTACGTCGAAGAGGGCTACAACGGCAACCCTCCCCCGGATGACCACAACTACTACACCCGCACCGTCAGCAGCAGTGTTCCCTCCGCGTTCCTGTACCTGCCCGCCCACGAGGAGAAGAAGTGAAAAGGCATCTGGCCCTCATGGCATCGATAGCTTTGCTGTGCGCCGGATGCGCAGGCGCATCGAACACCACACCAGCTCCGGCCAAGACAACGGCCAGGCCTTCGGCCCCGGTGTCCTTGAGCGCCGACGGCGGCCCGCAGGCACCGGGAGGAACCGTTCCTCCCACGATTGGCATCTCCTGGGACCAGGCCAGCAAGGACCGGGCCGTGGACGTCGCGCAGAAGGCCATGGCCGACTTCTCCCGGCCCTCGCTGGAGGAAACGCAATGGGCGAACGACCTGGCCCGTTGGCTCACCCCGCAGTCCACTGCTGATTACTCCGCAGTGGACCCGGTTAACATCCCGGCCACCGGAGTCACCGGCCCGGCCACACTGACCGTCGATGAGGCCAACGGCTACGGGGTCACAGCAACCGTCCCGACCAACGCCGGCACCTACACGCTGCAGCTGCTACGCACGGGCAAGGACGCCCCGTGGAAGGTCAGCCGCTTCACACCCCCGGAGTCCTGAGCACCTCACCTC
This sequence comes from Paenarthrobacter nicotinovorans, assembly GCF_021919345.1. Classification (NCBI taxonomy): domain Bacteria; kingdom Bacillati; phylum Actinomycetota; class Actinomycetes; order Micrococcales; family Micrococcaceae; genus Paenarthrobacter; species Paenarthrobacter nicotinovorans. Next base: position 163,649 of record NZ_CP089294.1, on the reverse strand, counting down.
CTCTTATACGTAAAGGAAAAAATGTTCATGGGTACTACACCAACCGAGGTCCTGGCCTTCCCACCCATCAAGGCCATCGTCCGTGACAACGGAACCGCTGAAGTCGTCGTTGCCGGCAACTCCCGCCTTGTCCCTGACGGGGAATCACTGCAAGACCTTCGCAACAATGCCCTCGCCCTCGTGGTGGGCGAAGCACAGACCCTGCAGCGCCCCGTCAGGGTCCGGATCGAGGACCCCGAAGGCCACGGTGAACTGATCGTTCACCCGGACAACAAGGTCGAATCCGTCAGCTACGAACCCCGCCCCTCACGACGCCGCGCGCAGACCGCGGTGACAACGCCCAAGACAGTAGCCCCGGCCGTCATGGACACCATCCCCGTGCCCGTCCCTGCACCGGTGGAAGAAACGGCAACGGCTGTGGAAACCCAGCCATGGCCTCCCGCGCCGGCACCAACCGAAACCCGACCCATCACCGGTGCGGAGATGACCGCCCCGGGCGCGGAGGCATCACTGGAGCGCCAGAGCTTGAAGGAAACCTCATTCCTGGTCAGCGAACCGGTACTGGAACCGGCCACGAAAGGGTGGCGGGGAAGCCTCACCCGCCTCGGATTCCGCATGGCTCCTTCACCTGAGGAGCTGGCAGAACGCGACGATATCCGCACCGTGAGCCAGCACTGGCCCGGCCCCAGGACCATTGCCGTGGTCAACCGCAAGGGCGGGGCGAACAAAACCCCCACCGTGGTGATGCTCTCGGCCGTTCTTGCCCGCTACAGCGGGGCGGCCACCGTCGCGTGGGACAACAACGAATCCCAAGGCACCCTGGGCTGGCGCACGGAAAAAGGCGCCCACGACCGCAGCGTCCTGGACCTGATCGATTCCTCCACCGAACTGCTCTCACCGTCCACGAACGCGGCCGAGATCGCCAAGTTCGTCCACCACCAGACAGCCGACAAGTTCGATGTGCTCCGCTCGGACGAGAACGACGAAGGCGACCACGAAGTCACCGCCGAGGACGTCGACATCGCCCACCAGGTCCTGACCCGTTACTACCGGCTGGTGGTCATGGACTCCGGCAACACCGCCCGCGCCGCGAACTGGCGCCGGATGATCGAGCACACCGACCAGCTCGTCGTTCCCGTCACCGCCGTCGAAGACCGCGCCGAAGCCGCCCGGCTCACGTTGCAGACCCTCGAATCCCGTGGCGGCCACGACGCGCAGCTGGCACGCAACGCCGTCGTGATCGTCTCCGAATCCACCGACGCCAAGCGCAGCATGACCGGCGAGGCCCTGAAACGGGCAAAAGCCGAGGCACAGCGGATCGCCGACGGTTTCGAACCCTTCGTCCGGGCCGTCGTCCGGATCCCCTACGACCCGGCCCTGGTCAACGGCCCCATCCGCTACGACGCCCTCCAACCCGCGACCCAACGGGCCTGGCTGGCCGCCACAGCCGCCGTCGCCAAGGGCTTCTAAACCACCCACCAACCCACAGACCTACGAAGGGAGGAGCCATGCAGACCTCGTTAAACCCTTGGATCACCGCCCCAACCGGGGCCACGGACGAGGAAACACCGGTCGGGCATGTCCCGCCGGCTGCCGTGATCAGCACACCTCTCAAGGGCATGGTCGAACCAGATACCGCAGATCGTCTGGCCAGCCGCACCCTGACGGGCACCGCGACCCTGTGGGTTGTCGGCAGCCATGGGGGAGCAGGGGAGAACCGGGTCGCGGACCTGCTCAACGGGGCACGCCCATCCGGGCACTGTTGGCCCGTCCCGGACGACGGATCCAAGCCGCGGGTCCTGCTGGTCTGCCGGTCCGACATACGCGGCCTCACCACGGCGCAAAGCACCCTCACCCAATGGGCGTCAGGAGCCGCACCAGAGGTTGAACTGATCGGCCTCGCCGTCCTCGCCGACGCCCCCGGAAAGACCCCGAAAGCGCTGCGTGACTTCGCGGCCATCGTTGGCGGGGGAGCACCCCGTCTCTGGCTCCTTCCCTGGGTCGAAGCCTGGCGGCACGACGGCCCGACCACGACGCCACCGGCACGCGACTACCAACGCTTTCTCATCGACATCGCCGCTCTGGCCACGGAACCCAAACACCACAATCACTGAAAGGTCTCTCATCATGAACCCGGTCACCGCTATCACCACCAGCGTCATCCCCGACCCGACCCCCGTCGTTCCCCCCGAAGCCGGCGGACTACTCACCGTCTTGAACTGGGCCTCCGGCATCGGCCTCGTTCTGGGTGTCCTCGGCGTGATCATCGTCGGCATCGGCATGGTCATCCAACTCCGCCGCGGAGAAGGCGGCGAATCCATCTCTAAACTCGGCTGGGTCCTGTTGGGATGCATCATCATCACCGGCTCCTCCGGCATCGTCCGCGCCTTCGTCTAAACCAGCACCAACAACGGGAGGTTCACGCATGAACCAAACACCAGAGAACACCACCGAGACCAATCCCTTCACCAAACCCGGGTTCATCATCGCCGCCGCACTGGTGGCAGCACTGATCGCAGCAACCGTCCTTATCTTCCTGCTCCCCAAAGAGCAAGGAAACACCCAAGCAACCCCCACGCAGCAGGCCAGCTCCGCCACGCCCGGTCCCACCGTCTCCGGTACCTCCGACGAGAGCGTCTGCGGGCTTCCTGCCGGAAAGGACACGGCACTGGGCACCGCGCCGAAGTCCACATGGGAGCTGGTGGGAACCATGGCCGTCCCGACCGACCCGTCAAAGGCCGGACCGGGCACCGTGAGCGATGACGGACTGAGGTCCTGCTTCGCACAGTCACCCACGGGCGCCCTCTACGCCACGGCCAACATCTGGGCAGCCTCGTTCAACGGCCATGCCGAGCAGGTCTATCTGGAACTAGCAGCAGAAAGCCCTACCCGGGACAAGGCCGTCAAAGCGATCGAGGAAGGCAAAGACGTCGGCGGCGGCGCATCCCCGAAGGTACAAATCGCCGGATTCGTTATCCATTCCTATACTCCCAAAGCTGCGGTGGTGGAGCTTGCAATCAAGAGCAATGACGGAGGCTACGGTGCCTTCTCGACATCGCTGCTGTGGGAGGACGGCGACTGGAAACTGGACATGCCCGCAGCAGGCGGAGGCACGGTCCGACAGATCAGCGACCTGAGCTCATTCATCCCGTGGGCCGGTGTCTGACATGGCAGAAAAAGAGTGCGAGGTTTGGGACGCAGTCTGCTGGACCCAGCAGGGCGCCGGCAACATTGTTGCAGGCATCGTTGATGACGCGATCAGCAACCTGGCTAAAGCTGTCATGGAGGGCATGAGCCAGATGGTGACGACGTTGTCGACTTTCTGGGTCTCAATGCCGACGGTGAATCTGGCCAGCCAGGACGGAACAGCGAGCCCCGTGGTGTCGTTGGTGAGCAGTGAGTTGATGCCGTGGACCCTCGCGCTTGCCGTACTGGCGGTCATTATTGGTGGCGTCCGTTTGATCTGGGAGCAGCGCGGGGCGCCCTTGAGGGATCTGCTCCGGTCCCTGCTGACCCTGACGCTGGTCTCGGGGAGTGGCTTGGGCGTCATTTCCATTCTGGTCGTTGCCGCTGATGCGTTCTCCACACTGGTGATCAGCCGTGCCACCGACGGGAAGGACTTCGCCGAGTCGCTGAAACTGCTGGTGATGACGAACCAGACCGGTGTCGGGGTGTTCGTCCTGATCGTCCTGGGTCTTATTGGTTTGATCGCGTCACTGGTTCAGATCGTGCTGATGGTTGTGCGCAGCGGCATGTTGGTGATCCTCGCCGGGATCCTGCCCACCACGGCCGCGTTCACCAATACCGAGATGGGCAGGCAGTGGTTCCTTAAAGCCGTGGGCTGGACGATCGCTTTCATCGCCTACAAACCTGCCGCGGCCATCGTGTATTCGGTCGCGTTCTTGCTGATGGGCGACGGGGACAACAGCAGCGGCCTGGTTCAATCCATCACCGGTTTCACGTTGATGCTTGTGGCGCTGTTCGCGTTACCGGCGTTGATGCGCTTCGTCACCCCTATGGTCGCGGCCGTGGCCTCCGGCAGCGGCGCGGGAGCCGGCGCAGCCGTTACGGCCTTGGCCACGGGTGCTGTGTCTTTCGGCCGGGGCGGCAGCGGCAGGGGGGATGCGTCACCGATTCCGGCATCGACGACCTCCCGCACCACGCAAAACACGAGTACCAATGGTGGACCTTCGGGCAGCAACGGCCCGGCCGGGCCACGGGGCGGGGGAGGGCAACCCACCCCTGGCCCTACAGGTCCGGGCGGCGCTGCCGGTACCGCGGAAGCTGCCAAAGCAGGCAGGGCGGGAAGCGCAGGAACCACGGGCGCGGCAGCGACAGGAGCCCGCGGTGGCGGCGCGGCGGCCGGCCCGGCTGGCGTGGCCGTAGCTACGGGAGCGCAGCTGGCGTCCGGGACGTCACAGGCAATCGAGAAGACAGCACAGGATTCAGCAGGGGAGGGCCCCAGTGGCAGCAATTAACACTGAGTACAAGGAACCGTCCTACGGCAACTGGCGTGTACCGCGCTCCGCCGGCCTGTCCAACCTCGGCACTATCGGCACCGCCATTGTCTTCGCCGGGCTTCTGGCCGGCATCGTGGCCTTCGCGCTGTGGGGCCTACTCGCGGGCCTGGGAGTCCTTGCCGTTGCCGGTGTCATGGCGTTGCTGCTGACAGTCAAGGACAAGCACGGCCAATCAATTGTTGACCGGTTCGGCATCCGGGCCGTGTTCTGGATGTCGCGGTCCGCCGGGACGAGCCTTTACCGGTCCGGGCCGCTCGGTGTGACCGAATGGGGCATGTACCAGCTCCCCGGTCTGGCGGCGCAGTCGACCCTGTACGAGTTCACCGACTCCTACAAGCGCCCGTTCGCGCTGCTGCACGTGCCCGCCACGAACCACTTCACGGTGGTCTTCTCCACCGAACCCGACGGGGCGTCCTTGGTGGATCCGGAGCAGGTCGATGCGTGGGTGGCGAACTGGGGCGGCTGGCTCGCCTCCCTGGCAGACGAAGCAGGGCTGGACGCCGCGGCCGTCACGGTCGAAACCGCCCCGGATTCGGGTTACCGGCTGCGGAACGAGGTCATGGCCAACATCGACCCTGACGCGCCCGCGTTCGCCCGGGACATGCTGGCCGAAGTGGTGGACACGTACCCGGAAGGGTCAGCAACGGTTCGGGCCTGGGTGTCCCTGACGTTCAACGCCGCCATCCGGGCAGGGGCCAGGAAGCGCACCCCGGAGGATGTTGCCCGCGACCTGGCCTCGCGGATCCCGGGCCTGTCGGCCCGGTTGCAGTCCACCGGCGCCGGTGTTGCCCGGCCCATGCCCGCCCAGGAGTTGTGCGAGGTCGTCCGGATCGCTTACGACCCGCCCGCAGCTCTAATTATCGATGAGGCCCACGCTGCAGGGTCTCCGGTGTCCCTGAGCTGGGGCGACGTCGGACCTACTGCCACCCAGGCAAGCTGGGATAACTACCGGCACGATTCAGCCTTTTCGGTGTCGTGGACGATGACCGGCGCACCCCGGGGGTCGGTGAATTCCGCGGTCCTGTCCCGGCTGCTGGCACCGCACGGGGACATTGACCGCAAACGCGTGTCCCTGCTGTACCGGCCTTTGGATTCCGCCCGGGCCGCCGCAGTGGTCGAGCGGGACCAGAACAACGCCAACGTCCGCATCACCTCCGGAACCCGGCCCTCCGCCCGGGCACTGGTTGACGCCCGGTCAGCGGCGCAAACCGCCCAGGAAGAAGCCCAAGGCGCCGGGCTGGTGAACTTCGGCATGGTCGTCACGGCCACCGTCACCGCGCAGGAACGCCTCCCTGACGCGGTCGCCGCCATCGAGCAGACCTCCGGCACCGCGAGGGTATTGCTGCGCCGTGCCTACGGATCCCAGGACACCGCCTTCGCCGCGTCCCTGCCGCTGGGTTTGGTATTGCCCAGGCACAGCATGGTCCCCTCCGAGATCAAGGACGCCCTCTGATGGCACGCATAAGGCTTTTGACAGCAAAGACGTCAAAGACAGTAAAACCAGCAACAACATCGGACACCATGGCCCCGAGGCAGGCCCGCGAGGCTGGTCCCGGGGCCCGTGGTTGGCCGGGCCGGGGCGGGGGCATGGCCCGGCTCGTCCCTTCGGTGAAGGAGTACCGGGGGACGACGGTGCAGGTCTGCGGGCTGTGGCCGTTCTCCTCCGGGGCGTCCTCACCCATGATCGGTGTCCCCCTTGGCCGTCATGAAGAGACCCAAGCGACGGTGTGCTGTGACCCGATCAGTTGGTTCCAACGGGCCCGGCTGATTTCCAACCCCTCGGCCTTCATCCTGGGCAAGCCCGGGCTCGGGAAGTCCACCGTCGTGCGGCGGATGTTCATCGGACTCTCCGCCCAAGGTGTTCACCCGTTGATCCTTGGTGACCTCAAAGGCGAACACGTCAAAGCAGTGAGGGCCTTGGGTGGTCAGGTGATCCGCCTTGGCCGCGGCGTGGGATACCTGAATATCCTCGACCCCGGCCAAGCCGTCGAAGCCGCCCAACTTTTGGAGGATCACGGCTACTTCGAGGACGCTGCCCGGGTCCGGGCCGACGCGCACGGACGGCGCCTGGCCATGGTCGTTTCACTGATCACCATCAGCCGGAACAACCCGCCCTCCGACCAGGAACAAACCATTCTGGACCGGGCGCTGCGGATCCTCGATGACCGGTTCGAGGGCGTGCCGGTGCTGAAGGATCTGCTAGAGGTCATCGTCTCGGCCCCTGAAGAGTTGCGGGAGGTCGCGCTCGACCGGGGTGACCTGGCCGTCTACCAACAGGAGACGCGGGCCTTGGAGGCCACCCTGCTGGGGCTGACCGGCGGTGGGAAGCTCGGGGAGATCTTCTCCCGGCACACGTCCGAGCCGATGTACCGTGACCGCGCCGTGGTCTTCGATGTCTCCAGTATTGATGAGACCGAAACGGACCTTCAAGCCGCGGTCCTACTGGCGTGCTGGTCCTACGGCTTCGGCACGGTCAACGTCGCCAACGCCCTGGCCGACGCCGGCCTGGAGCCCCGAAGGAACTACTTCGTCGTCCTGGACGAGCTGTGGCGTGCTTTGCGGGCCGGGAAAGGCATGGTGGACCGGGTGGACGCCCTGACCCGGCTGAACCGCTCCGTCGGTGTCGGGCAGATCATGATCTCCCACACCATGTCAGACCTGCTGGCCCTGCCGGCAGAAGAGGACCGGATGAAAGCCCGCGGGTTCGTCGAACGCTCCGGCATGGTGATCTGCGGCGGGCTCCCTGCCTCCGAAATGCCGCAACTGACCTCCGCCATTCCGCTCTCCCGTCAGGAGCAGCAGAAGCTCATCGGCTGGCAGGACCCCCCGGCGTGGGACTCCCGCGGCGCCGATGTCGAACCCCCGGGTCGGGGGAAGTTCCTCATCAAGGTCGGCGGCCGCCCCGGGATCCCCGTCCAGGTCTCCCTCACATCCTTGGAGACGGGCCCGGAAGGAGTGAACGACACCAACACCAAGTGGATTACTTCTCAGGAAATGCTGCTGCAGCCGGCCCCGGCCGTGATCGATGAAGGAGACACAGCATGAGCGCACCCAACCGTAAAGGAATCGGAGCCGGCGACGCGCTGTTGGTGTGGCTGGCCATCGGCTTCATCGTCGTTGTCGGTGGCGGCACCTACGCCGCGCTGCACCTCGGCTCACGGTGGGCCGGCATCGCCGCACCACCGGCGCACCCCGTTGACCTGATCGCGGGACTGGTCAAGGGCCGCGTGCAATGGCCTCCGGAGGCCACCGTTGTTGTCTGCATCATTGTCGGGGTCGTGCTTGCCTTGGCGGTCGTCGTGCTTATGGCCTGGCGCAAGGGTGCGGCCCGACGTGCCCGGGTTGATAAAGCGGCCCGGTATCTGGGGCGCGGGAAGGCGCTGGACGCTTTTTCGGAAAGAGGAGCGGCGGCCAAAGCCGAGCGGCTGGGGATCACGGACAATCCGGGGATCGTCGTGGGCAAGGTGGTTTCCACCGGGCAGAAGTTCGTCCAGTCTTGGGAAGACCTGTCCCTGGACATCTGGGGACCCCGGACAGGTAAATCGACCTCGCGGGTGATGCCGGCCATCCTGGACGCACCTGGCGCGGTGGTGTCGACGTCGAACAAGCGTGATGTCGTGGACGGCACCCGCGGTGTCCGGGAAACCGTGGCGCCGGTGTGGGTGTTCGATCCGCAGAAGATCGCGCAGGAAGAACCGGGCTGGTGGTGGAACCCCCTGTCCTACGTCACGGACGAAGAAAAAGCCTACAAACTCACTCAGCACTTCGCGGTCGGCTCCCGCGTCCCCGGATCCAAACCCGATGCCTACTTCGACCCCAAGGCCGAAGACATCCTGTCCTCTTACTTCCTCGCAGCAGCGCTTGGTGGGTTGCCGATCACCAAGGTCTATTTGTGGGTGACGGAGCAGGTCAGCCAGGAACCCATCGAAATCCTCCGCGAGCATGACTACGAGCTGCAGTACAAAGGACTGGAATCCACGCTGAAGCTGGCCGACAAGCAGCGTGACGGGATCTTCGGCACCGCCGAGAAAATGATCCAGTGCCTCAAAAGCCGCAACACCCTCCGCTGGGTCGCCCCCACAGGCGGTGCAACCGTCGCCAGTGATGCGCGGCAGCAGTTCAACCCGCACGCCTTCGCCGCCTCCCAAGAGACGATCTACATTCTCTCCAAGGAAGGAGCCGGATCGGCTGCGCCGCTCACCACGGCACTGACCGTGGCGATCGCCGAAGCCATGGAAGAACGCGCAGAACGCTCCGGCGGGCGCCTTCCCCAGCCGGCGCTGTTCGCCCTGGACGAGCTGGCCAACGTCGTCCGCTGGGCCGGGCTACCGGACCAGTTCAGCCACTACGGCTCCAAAGGCCTGATCGTCATGGGCATCCTGCAGTCCTGGTCCCAAGGCGTGGAACTCTGGGGCGAGCCGAACATGCGGAAAATCTGGTCAGCCGCCAACGTGAAGGTCTACGGCGGCGGTGTCGCCGAAGAAGGCTTCCTCCGCGCACTCTCGGACCTGATCGGGGACTACAGCTACATCAACGTCTCCGTCTCCTCCGGGAAAACCGGGTCCAGCCGGTCCCGGCAGGAATCAAAGGAACGCATCTTTGATGTCTCCAACCTCGCAGAGCTGGACCGGGGCCGCGCCGTCGTCCTCGCCTCCGGCGCACCCGCCACCCTGGTCCGGACCATGCCCTGGTACACCGGCCCGCACAAGGACGCCGTGGAAGCCTCCATCACGAAGTACAGCCCGCAACCGGAAGACGAACCGCGGCCGGTGGCAACGGCGCGGGCAACCAATCCGTGGGTGACCGGGTCGGGGAGCATGGCATGACGATAGAAATCGGACGCTTCAGCGAAGCCCCCGGCTCGGACGCAGAGGAACCTGCTGCTGACGCCGATGAGCAGTCGCAGCCCCCGCAGCTGGTCTACGGCTCGGCCGAAGAGTTCCTCCACGAGCAGCTCCTCCCCACCTACGTCCGCGACGTCGACGGGCGGGCAGCGAAGTGGTGCCTGGAATGGTATTTCCACCCGGAAGCTGTCTGTCGTGTGGAGGCGCTCTGGCGGGCCTGGGAACATCTACGGCTCGACGGAGCCACGGGCATGAGCGTCTGGTTCAGAGACCACGCCGACCACCACATGCGCGTCCTCCTGGACCCGCGCGGACCGTTCTACAAATGCGACATGGAAAAGCACCGCGACCCCGAACACCTCGAACCCCGCAAAGCACCCCACGGCTGGTTCCCCGACGTCAGAACCATCCAGCCATGAACCTCGGAGAACAGTCACCGGAAGAGGCAGCACCACACCGGCAAGTGATATGAGACTCCCAATAGTGCCACAAGCTGTGGCACAATTGCCGATCGATAGGCTGTAATCATGACGCCTTCAGAAATTGAACTCCCGGCCGGATACGACCAGTTACTGGAGTCCCTGAAAAAACGCGTCACCGGCGCCAGAGCCCAGGCCCAACGCACAGTCAATACCCTACTCATTGAGCTCTATTGGTCATTAGGCAGTGAAATCCTCACCCTCCAGGACCAGCAAGGCTGGGGGAGCGGGGTCCTGAAACGGCTCGCCGACGACCTCCGGACGGCCTTCCCGGACATGAAGGGCCTCTCGGCAAGGAACCTGCAGTACATGACAGCCATGGTCCGGGCCTGGGACGCCGAAGCAAATGTGCCACAGGCTGTGGCACATTTGCCGTGGGGACACATCCGCACCATTCTCGACAAAGCCACCACCGCCGAAGAACGCAACTGGTACGCCGCCGCGGCCGCGGAATACGGCTGGTCACGCAATGTCCTGCTGAACATGATGATGAACCGCTCCATGGAGCGCACCGGAACGGCCCCCTCGAACTTCACCCGGCAACTCGCATCCCCGGACTCGGAACTGGCCCAGCAAATGGCCAAAGACCCTTACAACTTCGAATTCCTCGGGCTCTCCGGTGAAGTCGCAGAGCGCGACCTCGAAAACGCCCTCACGAACAGGATCACCGAAACGCTGCAGGAACTCGGACCCGGATTCTCCTTCGTCGGCCGGCAAGTCCACTTCGACGTCGACGGGGACGACTACTACATCGACCTCTTGTTCTTCCACATCGAGCAGCTCCGCTACGTGGTTATCGAACTGAAAACAGGCCGCTTCCGACCGGCCTGGGCCGGACAACTGAACTTCTACGTAGCTCTCGTCGATGATGTCCTGAGGCGCGATTTCCACAACGAAACCGTAGGAATCCTGATCTGCGGCACCAAGAACGACCGTAGTGTCAGGTACAGCCTCGGCCGCTCCACCTCACCCATGGCCGTCGCTGCCTACACCTACGACAAACTCCCAGCAGCAGAACAACGCGCACTGCCCACCGAAGGACACCTCGTCGCCGCACTGGAATGGGCCGATCCCGACGAAGGACAGTCCGACCCGGAATGACCGAGGGACCGCGCACGCGTGACTACAGCCGAGACAGCTACCGGGTCCGAAGTCAGTTTGGCTCAACTTCGTCCCTCTCGATTCTGACGAGTTCCAGCCTGTCCTTCGTCCACCATTTTTTGATGAGAAACACTGCCGTCATGTCTCCGAGCATGCCTACTTTTGCAATGATGCCTTCAGATCCTCTAGGGATTGATGGGCGGCTCCATCCACCGATGTGTTTGGCTGCGACTATTCGCTGGCCTTCCTTCACGGGCACCTCCTTGAAAGACTTTTGAGTCCAAACACACTAGATCGGACTACCACCAAACACCGCATGGCGTTACATGGGGTCGCACGCCCATCTGCCCATAAAGACAATCCGCCCTATTCCCTTTCCTTTTACGGCCGTGATGAAAGCCCGCGGACTCCGCGGATTTCCAGACAGCACGCCGCCGGATCATGCATCTCGCCGTCCCGGGCGCTTCCAGCATTCTCACTCGCACGACGTCACGCAGCGCTACCCGCCTGCAAGCCGGCATTCTGCCAGTATGTCTCAGGAACTAGCGGCGGCTCGCCCTTTCCTCGGTTCAGCCGATCTTGGTCCACACCCCGCAACGCTGCGATATGAAGCCCTCCCCTGTGTACACAGTGACTGTCACGCCGTCTGGGGCGAAGCCGACGAAGTTGTTATCGATAATGTCCCCGCCGCCGGTTGATCGTGACCAATAGCAGTCCGTCACCCCGGGTTTGGTCTTGTACGTTCCTGGTTCCATAGTCTGGCCCACAACTTTGATGCCGTCCCCGATTTTGACCGCAGTCAGTACCTCACGGAACACGGCTGCATGAGGCGCGTCGGGACAGACGGAGAGCGCCCCTTGAATGTCTGCGCGGCGCCAGTCCATTCTGGCGACCATCTGGTCTGCGAAGTCTCGCTCCACTCTTGCGCACATCAGCATGACCTCGCCGACCTTAGCCGTAGGAAGGCTGACATCTCCACCGTAAGACGCAATGAGGTCAATCAATGCTTGCTCGCTCGGCACCAATGCCTGCTTCGTCGATGGGTGCAGGCCATCAATTTCAATCGAGCAGCGGCCAGTGACGTAGTCAGGGCTTGCCCAAGCCTCTCTGAATGACCTGTACACGTCCGGTGTGGCAAAGCCGTCGCCGCAGCTGAATTTGTATCTGTTCGCAAGCCTCTCGGCGGCGGATGCGGCCCGCCGGGCTTCCATCGCGGCCTTCTCAGCTTCCAACTGTTCCGCCTCGGTGCTGTTGACGATGACTTTGATGGTTTCCTCGTTCGTTTTAGAGCCCGCAGCCGGTTCGGTCGCCACAACTGTGTCGTCTTTGCGCGGGAACGAACGGTCCCAGCGGACACCGTCCCTGCCGTGCGGCACAGGCGTCCTGAACCCGGCCTTGGAAAGAGCCTCGGTGGCTTCCAGATATGTCTTTCCCACCACATCCGGCACGAGAATCGCAGGCTTGGGAGTCGGACTGACGACTGCGCCGGCAGGTGGAGCCTGCGTCTGCTGATCTAGAATCGAGCAGCCGGTCAGACCAACCATGACTGTCCATACCAGAACTAGTACCAACAAGCGCTTCATCGTGCCGACTCTCCTGCAAGGGTTCCGCACCTTACCCCCACAATCGTTACGCGTGATGGCTGCTACGGTTCCGGCCTCCGTCAGTGGGCCTCATCCTACGGCGGCACCGCCCTGGCTCCAACCTTTTAGGGCAGGCACTTTGCATTAGGCGTAGGCGACGACTGAGTAGGTGGCGGGGCGTTCGATGGCTGCAGGAGAGTAGCCGAGGTTTCGGCGATGACGGCCACGGGTCGAACCACCCCGGTTCCCCCATCACGGGGATTCTCGCAGCCACTTCTACTCCCGTGATTTAACGGCCAAAGGGACGTGTCGAACTGGGACGAGTAGCGAACGGCGCCGATAAGCACCCATATGTTGGGTAAAAACCGGTGCCGTCAGCTCAGGGGCTCTGTGGGTTCGGTTCTTTGCCGCCATCCGCGACCGGCATTGAATGCCCAACGTTCCACTTCGTCGGCACCTACTTGTCGCTCAGGGGACGACAATTCGTCTGCCCATTTCTGCATCACTTCGCACGCTGCAAGGTAGGAAGTGGCTGAGTAGCTCGTGGAACGGGGTCGAAACGCTGTGTTTCCTGTGGTGCGGTAGAGAGTCGCGAGAACCCGGGCGTCTACGATTAGGCTCGGATGGCGGAGATCACCGCCTCCGGCGAAGTAGAGGTACTTGGTGAAGAAGTTCGGTCCCCAATACTTCAACGCAGGGCGGCCGGGGTTGAAAAGCAGGAACGCTGCTTTAGGGTCACTGACTGCCGCCTGAGCTGCATCGCGTAGGAGGTACGCTGCACTGGTGGAGTCGGCTGCGATGGACCTGATCCGACCTGGCGTATTCCGGTGACTATTTCCGGTGCCCCAGGCAAGTGACTGTCAAAACATGTGGAGGGCCGCGGTTCCTGTCTCGTCTGTTCGTGCCGGAGCGGCCAGTCGGAACAAGCCGCCGCGGCTGATGAGGCCGGCATCAGTGCCTCCATTTTCGCCGACCAACGGCGTGCCCGGTAGATGACCTGCCATGGAATTCCACTTAGCAATATTGAGGTTGCTGAAGCCATGGTTGTGAATTGCTTCCTGGCGAGCATGCGCTCTGATCCACCCCGCCAGCGCTTCCGGGTGCCTTGACATGAGCACAGCCTAATCTGAGGCATAGATCCTACTGCAAATGACTTCGAGGCGTCGTCGCTTGCATGGCCTGAATGTCGGGGCGGTGATCGCTTTCGACGACAATGCTTGGGGAGACTTCCCGCCTCGCCAATAGACAAGCTGGGTTTGGAAACCAAATCGAGCTGAGAAGGCTTCAGAACCTGTCTCGTGCCACAGCGAGCCGTAATCTAAAGCACTGTCCGCGTCGTATGGCCTTTCTGGGCGCAGGCATATGTATTTCTCGGGTTATCCTCAGGCCGGACGTTGCTCTACCCAAGCAATCGCTCCGTCGCTTTTTCATCGCATCATGGGGGACACATGAACATCCGTAATCTCGTATTCGCTGCTGCAATCATTGCGGTGAAGTCTCAATGGCTGTGCTGTCAGATCAGCTGCCGAGTCAGTGACTTCGCCCTCCGCATCTGCAAGCCCGTCTCCAACGCAGCAGCCTGTACCCGATATTGTGGGCAAGTCCTATCTGGAAGCTCGGTCCGAGCTTAATGAGCATGAATACATGGCGCGCGTGGTCGGTAAGGACGGCAAAGCATGGACGGAAAACATCGTTCCCGATGAGTCCGTCATGGCCGTGTCCATGAATCCTGCAGCTGGTTCGACGCCACAGACGGACACCATTCATGTCACGGTAAATATGACGGAAGAAGGGTTCAAGGCCGCATCTGCAGCAAAAAAGGAGACTGCGAGGATCGCCGCTGAAGAAGCCAAGCTCGCCGCCCGATACACCTACACCTGCGGTGGTCCGGGAACCTCAGAGCCTGAAAAGAGCTTCCAGTCCTTCAAAGAGGTGTGGACCAGCCTGTACTACACCCGCAGGAACGGATGCTCCCTCTACCTGGATGGAACGAGCGTTTACGACACAGACAAGCTCTTGCCTCAGGAACAGAAGATAGTAGACATCGTCGCTGCCAATGGCGGCGATGCAAGCATCCCCGGGTTCGCTTATGCCGGGGTTTTCAGCCTGTGCGCGAACAACAACCCGGATTATGCCGATGAGTTGCCGGCCAAACCGCAGTGGAAGAAAGCCGAAGCCTTGGCCGCACTTGCAATGTGCCCGGACGCACCTCACGCAGCGGCTTTGCAGGAGGCCGCAACTGCAGTGAAAATCAGTGACGGCAATAAAATCGTCGGAAAAGACATGGAGGCTGGCACCTACAGCACCAAACCCGGCGTCAAAAACTGCTACTGGTCCAGAAACACCGGGTCCGGCAGCATCATCGAGAATGACTTTGTGGGCTTCGCGCCGGATGGTGCCACGGTTACGGTGTATGCAGGCGAGGGCTTTGAGTCTTCAGGATGCGGTATCTGGACGAAGATAGGCTAGGCGCCCCAACTGGGTTGGCTGGACTTGCAGGCATTGGAGCACCTGGCTTGGCAGCTTCGACGCCTTGCCGAGATGGACTTGCTGCGTCCTGCTTTGTTTAGCACCAGACCGCTGTGGACGCGGAGCAGAATCCTCAGATCAGCCTTCGGACTCCGAACGTGGGGCTCTCTCACGTCGAGTAGCATTGCCCAATCGACCAGAGACGAACAGGAAAAACTATGCAATATGTCGTGCTGCAAGTGGTGCTCAAAGAGAAGCTGCTGGGTACAGGTTCCGGAAACCTCACATCGCTGGAGAAAGCGATCAACGACCAAGCTGCGAAGGGATATCGGCTACACACCATAACTACTGCGAGTAGCGGCAGTAAGGGGCTCGGTGGCGGGGACCGCGTCCAGGCCACGATGGTGTTCGAACGCCTCTGATAGAGGCCGGTTTAGCACGACACTTGGGGGCAGGGTCCATACGAGAATTCTTTCGGCAGTTCGCGTCACCCTCCACTGTGTGCCCCCATTTCGTACGAGGAGGGTTCTGTTCCGTCGACCTTCGGATGCGTCAGGTTGGGGTCTAAGGACCTCGCCAAGCGCTGTCCAAAAAATGCTTTTGGGGTCCTAACCTGACGGTAATGTGTGCTCCATCTGACGTCAGGTTGGGGTGTACGGTTTTCTGCGCACGATTCGGCGGGAAAGCTCCTCATCTTGCAAATACGGATTGACCATCGTCTTCGGTGCAGGCGCACCAGTAGGCAGGGGCAGAATCGCGGAGTCCCGATACTGGCTTTCCAGGGCTTTTAGCACTCACTTGTGAGGTCACCCCGGAATTCAGCCCGAATGGTCTTTGTGGACTTGCCACCTGGGATGCCGCACCGCCTCCGCTACACGCCGAACGCTTACTTCCCTCAACTGATCCGCGTTGCTGTGAGGCCAAACCAGAACGGTCCAACCGGGCGACTACCCTCATGGGACCGCTACGGCATTTAGAGTAGACCTGAGTCCAGGGGCAAGGAGACAAGTTGCGTATTTCCACGGTGGATCGTCGCCAACAGCTCATCGACGCAGCTATTCGTGTAATTAGGCGGGATGGAGTCGAAAGTGCCAGCCTAAGAACGATAGCCAGCGAAGCAAAAGCTTCTCTAGCAGCCGTGCACGTTTGCTTCACGAACAAAGATGAGCTCATGCAGGCAGCTGCCGCAGAGCTGCTTCAGCAACTGGTCCGGTCCATTCCGCGCGTGGTCGACGGCTCGGAGGACGTTCGAGCTATCGCGCATCGGGTCATGGACTTGTTTTGGGCCCAGATGGTTTCAGACGAGTTGAATATCCTGGCCCAATTTGAAATAGGGATCTGGGCGAAGCGTAACCCGCATCACGGTGACCTGTCCCGCACCGTTTACAGCGACTACGAAAAGGAAATCTCAAAACTGCTGGTCGCCGCCGCAAAGCGACAGAAGCAGACCATAGCTGCTCGAAACGTTGCTAGGGCGCTGATTGTGATCATGGATGGATGCAGTCTTCAGTACTTTGCCGACCCATCCGACCCTCGCCACAAGGACCTCTGCGACAACCTCGTAGATGCATACCTCGATCGGGTAGGACTATAACCCTTGCTCCTTATGGGGATGCGCCGCTTTCTGCCGACGTCTTTCTTCGCTCAGACTATTGGGCCGAGTGCCTCTTGTAATCAGCAACTTTAGTTGCCTGGAAGCGCCACCGAACCCAGTAAAACAGGCCGCCGAGAAGAAGTAGGAGGAGGGCGATGAGGATTTCCGTTCCCTGGCCACCGGCGGCAAGACCCGGATTGAATGCGCCGGCTATGAGGATGGTTGCGTTGAAAGCTGTAACCGCGACTGCGACAGGGACCCAGTAACGTCCCAGTTTGATGGGGCGCGGAATGTGAGCGTGAGTTTTGCGCATGATCAGGAAGCCGGCCGTGGCAAGGGTAACGGAAATCATGTAGCCAAGGTTGGCGGCGATAATTATTGCCACTATGTTGCCCACAAAGAAGAGCACAACGAGGTTTACGACCAGCGTGAAGACCAATGCGCCAGACGGAGCACCCCGCCGGTTCGTGTGTGCGAGCTGACTGATGGTCAGCTTCTCTTGGGCAAGGCCCTTGAGAGCGTGGGAGGCATCCGCCGAAGAAGACAAGAGTGCGGCAAAGGTGGCAACAACCAGAATGACCGCTACTACTCCGCCGGCGGGCTCACCGAGCATCTGCGAGTAGAAATTGACACCGAAGTTCACCGGATCGGTGACGACTCCCTGCTCCCCAATCGCGCCGGCGGTGATTATCGGTACAAGTGCGTAGACCAAAATATAAATCATCGCCATGGTCTTGAGCGCACGCTTGACATCACGCACGGGCCGGCGGTACTCGGGGGCAAAAGTGGCGCATAGCTCGCTGCCGTAAATCGACCAAGCACCCACGTACATCCAAACCAGCACGGACACTACGCTGCTTCCTTCGCCGAGAAGATTAAAGCTGAAGCTCGCAGTCGACCATTCAGTGAAGATCACCGGCGGTACGAGCAATCCGGCCAGGACGAAGACCATGGCCGCGGCGACCACCTTATTCAGGTTTACGGTGGCGTTCAGTCCCAAGAGGTTGGCACCCACGGCCGTGATCATAACTGCTGCCGCCAGTATCTGGGGTAGACCTATGGAGGCAATGCCCAGATTAACGTCGAGGTTCGTGGCTGCGGGGAACCATTGCGCTGTGACAATTTGGCCGATCTGCAAAGAAGCCAGAGACAGAGACAGCCCCCAGCCGCACCAATATCCAAACGCGGCAACCGATGCAAGCAATGGAGAGAATTGTTTCCAGGCTTCCGCTGCGAACAGAGCGACCCCACCTGGTTTGCCGGGGAACATTGCAGCCATTTCTGCAAAAAGATAGTTCTGCAACAGTGATACCACGGCAAGCACAATGCACACCACCGCGGCACCCCAAATGCCGAGTGCCCCGGCCGTTGACCCAGCGACGACAAAAACGACGTTCAAGAGGGGTGTACACATAGCAACGGTATCGCGGGCCCGCAGGCCCTTCCGCCCAGGAAGAGTTAGCGAGGACTCAGACATAGGTATCACCTTCTGTATGTAGAGGGGAAAGCTTTTGTTTAGTCAGCTCAAGTGCGACGCGCCCATTCGGCGGCAGGGCTTACCCGCCGCTCACCCGCCTGGAGGCCTGCCGTCAGTCGTAGAAGACAGGATCTGATGCACGGTCCCTTTCACGAGACGAGCCACCAGATCTGTAACGGCGACATCTGCGGCCGGGCTCTCCATGCTTCTAAGGTCAGACGCTGCTCAGATGCCAGAACGCTACAGCTTTTGGTAGCCCGTTCCGTGCAGGCCGTGCCAGGGAAAATGAAGCCTGAACGGCAAAGTTAGCCGGCACCATGGCTTACCTTCAGTGAAGGTCGCTCCTCGCCCTTAAATGATCCCATTAGCGAGGACGTTTCAATGGTGCATGGCCAGCGGTATAACTGCGTTCAGCATCGGAGGAGACGGAATAGTTTTCCCGTAGCTCCCACTTCTTCTTAATCCGTCAAAGCACCCGCAGTCAGTGCAGGGGCTGTGGGGGCTGTTTCAAGATCCCTCGGGATCTATATTGTAGTTGTGACGAAAACGGTTCTCAGGGTCGTATTCACGTTTGACTGCCGCAAGACGACAATAAACTTCCGGCTTATAAACTTCAGCGACCATCTCTGCTGTGACCTCTGAGTTGTTGTTTAGCAGTCCAAACCCAGAAGTCGTCACGCCTGCGCGAAGGAGCGCGGCGTCCAGTTCACGTGCCAACTCGGGGTACTTTTCACTTCCAGGAGCCGCCCCGCTCCATTCCGCCAGGGCCAGCACGCCCATCGCATCGCGATGTCTAGCGGGCGTCCTCTTGGGGTTTCCGAACGGCATTCCCTCGATCTCCAGTTTGACGGAGCCTCCGCTTGCGGGTTCACTAACAAACTTGTCAAGATTGCCTGCAATCGCTTCGGCGAAACGAGCGTTCGGCATCGCGATCTCCCGGTCGATCCAGAGATTGGACATTCCGTCCTCGAAACTGCCCACCTCAGCGTTAAGAGCCACTACCTCGTCATATGATCGGACGGCGATCGAATCGGACACCGTCCGACCCAGACCCCGAAGCCGTGCTATGTCCCGTTCAGCGATATCGAGCCCTCCGAGGTGCCCCACGCATACCGTAACGGAAGGTGCCCTGTTTTCGTCCACGCCGACGAAAACGCTGGGGTAGATGTGATCCGCCATTTCGTTGAGCGCATCAAGGAGGGATGTCAGGAGCCCTGCGAGTTCGCTGACCGAGGGGGCCCAGGTAATGAATCCGGCGAGCATCTTCCTCGGTAGCTCGTAGAGCTGGACCTCGACCTCTGTGACGACACCGAAGTTGGGGCCCGCACCTCTAACCGCCCAGAACAATTCCGGGCGTTCATCATCAGAGCAGTAGATAACGTCACCAGTTGCGGTCACCAGAGTCGCTCCCAAGATATTGTCACTGGCGAGACCATATTTGGGGGTGAGGAAGCCGACGCCCCCATTGAGCGCTAGTCCACAGAACCCGACCTTAGGATGCATGCCGGTGACTGCCGCTAGACCGAATTTGGCCGCCTCCTTCACGAGATCGCCACTGATTACGCCACCCCCGATCCGCGCGCGACTCCCGGCGGTGTCGATGTGGATGCTGTTCATGAGTCTGAGGTCCAAGACGATGCCACCGTCGTTGGTCGCATAGCCATTCGGATTGTGGCCACCGGATCGAACCGAGATCTCCAGGCCGTTGTCACATGCGTAGCGGACGGACTTCGCAACGTCGCCCGCACTCAGACACCGGGCAATTAGCGACGGCCGCTGCAAATGACGGCCGTCCCAAATATTCGCGATGGCATCAAATCCGCTGTCATCAGGGTAAATAACTTCACCTTGAATACTAAGGGGGGTGGCTAGTTTTGATGACACCAATTCCAACTCCTTTGTCTGCTGACAATCAGCATTCTCGTCTTCGAGAGAGTGATCACCCTATTGATACATGGACAGCTGTCCATGTCAATGGGGGTTATTTTTGCGGGACTAGGGGAGGCCGGAACACATCGCTCTTTGTCCCTGACATGGACACTTGTCCTTGTCAAGACCATGTCCAGTCAAAATGATGGAAAAATTTATCCTGCCGTCTATGGCGATTCCTTGCCAAAAAAAAGAAGATCATGAGTCAGCGGCTTCCCTTGGTCTTTGGTGGGGGAGCACGAAAACTTTACGTCAGCGCTTTTTCGCCGTGTAGCGAATGCTGCAGTTATAGAGGGCAGGCATCCAGTTGAACAGAAGCAGGCAGGGCTGCAAAGGGCGGGCGATCTGCTCGCTGGGCATTCAAGGCCGCGGCGCCTAGGCCGGTCTTCCTTCGGGATGCTAATGAGTCATGGAGGACTCCCCGGGAGGATGTGTTGAAGGTAGACGAAAAGGCACTTTCCCAATTCTCGCAGTCGATCACCATCTGCTGTCGAAACCTCGAGCTTTGTGGCCAAACGGCTCCTCGAGCTATTTGAAAGGCGTATTGCATTGCAAGTTTCTTCTTCTGAGAGCCAGCGAGAGGCCGTTGGTCCCCAAACAGGCAGGACGGGGGGTGATATTGCCAACCCTGGCCTGCAGTTAGGGCATTTAACCGGACGTCAGGTGATGGGCCTTTCTATAGCCTCTTTCGTTCCAGCTGTAGGTCTGGCACAAGTGCCGGCATACCTTGCCGCTTACTCCGGGCGGTCCTCGTGGCTGGCGATGGCCGCCTCGGTGGTGGCATTCACCCTCATTGGCCTGTTCATTACCGTGTTCGCCCGACGCTTCATTGGAACCGGGTCGCTTTACTCCTACATTCGCCACGCGTTCGGTTCATGGAGCACCCTCGTCATCGCCGCCGCGATGATCCCGGGCTACATTGTCGCGATCATGTCGCTCATCGTGGGGGTGGGGGTCTTTTTTGGAAGTTTCCTAGTGTCGGTAGGGGTCGCAAACGCGGCGGGACCAGGAATTCAACTGTTGATCTACGTGCTAGCAACATTGGTAGCTATGACCATTGCATATCGGGGGATTGACCTTTCAGTCCGATCCAGCGTTATTCTCACTGTCATCTCCTTGCCGGTGATGCTGGTCATCACGATAGCCACCGCGTTCAGCGGAAACGTCGACTTGGCGGGACAGTTCAGCCTCAACGACTTCACGCTCAACAGTTTCCTCCAGGGCCTGGCGATCGGTTCGGCATACTTCATCGGCTTCGAGGGCAGCGCCGCGCTCGGCGCCGAAACCAAAAACCCCAACCGCAACATCCCCCGCGCGATCATAGTCATTCCCGTCGGCATAGGTCTCTTCTATCTGGCCGGCACGGTGATTCAGGTACCGACCCTTGTTAGTGCAGCCGACAAACTCGCCCTGGGCATCTCCCCCAACGCAGTACTTGCAGAAGCGGCAGGCGTTGGATTTCTGTCCAACGTCAGCGACCTCGTTCTGGCAGTAGCCATCTTCGCCAGCCTTATCGGATTCTTCAACTACGGATCCCGTGTAGTTGCCAGCGCCGCATCCGATGGACTCCTGCCATCTTCACTAGTCAAGGTCAACAAGCTACACAAAAGCCCCGGCGCTGCCATCGCTTTCATCGGGGTTCCCTCATTGATCGGACCAGCCCTGCTGCTTTGGCTTACTCCAGCGAGCCCATTGGAAATCAACGGCTACATCGCGACATTGCTGGTCTATTTCTGGGTGATCCCTTACTTCCTCATTTGTATTGGCGGCGCCATTCTACTGAACCGGACCAAGGGCAGCAGATCTTTCATCGTCAACGTCGGAGCAGCATTAGCCTCAGCAACTGTTTTGTGGCTATACCTCAACGGCATAATAAATCCCGGTCCTGCACCTCTGAACGCACTGCCGTACGTCATGATCGGCACATTCGTGGTCTTTCTCATCGCTTTAGTAGTATCTATCCGTTCCAAAGAGAAGAAACGAGTGCCGGCACAGCGGTAAGAAACTTCGGTAAGGCACCCGCTCTTTCGGCAATGATCGAGGGGACCTGCTCCAAAGTCGAGCGGGTCCCCTCGGTAGACGCATTTTTATGACTGGTGGATGACCAAGGTTGTGGCGCAGCAAAAGGGAAAATTCCGAATCCCTTCGCGGGTCTTACGAAACCGACTCCCTTCTGCGCCACTCTTGTTTCGTTTACAAGCCCGCAACTAACCTTAAGAACCTACTAACCGTTCGTGGTAGAGGTAGATCCTTATAAGGAGGTCGCATGATAACCGTCGTTAGCACTATGCAGCTTGAATCGAACTCAGAGAAGGAGTGGGACCAACTAATCCGCGAGCGCTTCAGATCAGCCCGCGATAGGGCGGGGTGGATCTCCGGTCAGTTGCTCGCCCCCTCTGACGCACCTAACACTCGTGTCATCATCGGGACTTGGAAAAGCCGACAGGACTGGGAGGCTTGGCATGAGGATCCTGCCTTTCTCACGTCGCGGAGAAGGCTTGACGAACTACAGCATATAGACCATCAGACCGCACTGTACGACGTCATAGAGGGCGCCCAGGCCAGCAACTAGTTTTGGCCAACCAAGACCCCAGCCGTATTTTTCCCTCAAATCGGGCCAACCCATTGTCGGGCGGGAATCGGTTCAGAAACAGGATTTCGACGTGCCTGCGATCGTTTGGGTTCCAAGAGTCGACAGGGGGCTAACCATAAGCCACTTTGCGCGTACCGAGACTGCAATATATCTGAGTTCGCGCTTGTCCTAAAGAAGCTAAAAGCCTGCCGCAACACCCTGCGCACTCCGACGTGTCACGACGACCGACGTCTACCGCCGCGAGGCACTCAGTCATACCCTCCGGCTATGCCTGCTGAACCCCGACGGGTTTCGGGTCATTACGTTGTGCCTCAGGTTTTGCTAATCTCTCGGGCTCGTCAGTTGATGATCGTCGGACGAGTTCCGTGACGAACTCGTAGCGGCGGATATCGACGTGTTCGCCTTGAATTTTACGCAGTAGTAACTCAACCGCGTAGCAACCCATCTCTTCGTAGGGCTGCCGGATTGTGGTTAATTGCGGATCGACCAGGATGGCGGCGCGCTCATCGTCAAAACCTACGATCGATACGTCTTCTGGCACTTTCAACCCGTGGGCACGAAGGGTCCGTAGGGCGGCAGCCGCCATAGTGTCTGCAGCGCAGAACATGGCGTCGATTCTGACGCCTGTCGAAAGTTCGGCTTCCAGTTCCCTCCAGTGCTTTCGTGTTTCGTTGAAGGGATCAGTGCAGTCGATAATCAGCGATTCGTCGAAGGCAATTCCGGCCGAATCCAGGGCGTCCCGGTAACCCAGAGTGCGGTGGTCAATGAACAGCCCGTCACCCCAGTTGTCCGTCTCCACTCCGATGTTTGGTCGCAGCAACGCGATCGACCGTCTGCCAAGAGAAATCAGATGCTCGACCGCAAGTCGGGCACCCTCCCGGTTCTGTGCGGAAATCGTCGGAAACCGGACAGTGCGACTTGTATCATCAATTGCGATAGCAGGTAGTGCGATGCGGTCACATGCTTCGCGCACGCCATCTTGATCCGGCACCCCGATTACGATTACGCCGTCGGTGGGTACGTTGGCAAGTGCCTCGACAATCGCGGCGGCTCCACCTTTAGTGCCGGCGACGGGATGGGCCATGAGGTAGTAGCCCACTTCGGCGGCGGCTTTGAATGCAGCACGAACGACCGGCTCCCACCATCCCCACCCTGCATCGGGCACGATGACACTTATCGCCCGGTACTCGCCGGTGCGGAGCGCGCGCGCTGTGGCGGAAGGACGATAACCAAGACTCCGCGCCACTGCCCGTACGCGCTGGCGTGTCGCCTCGCTGACATCCGGATGGTCCCCGAGGGCCCTGGACACGGTGGCTACCCCGACCTCTGCCGCACGTGAGACGTCAGCCAATGTGACTTTACGAGGCATGTACTCCCGATCTTAAAACCTATGGTGCAAGGATCGCTGCGAACGACCCTTTCTAGTATATCGGGAGCGTTTCCGGTAACGTTTCCGGTATCGTTTCCGATCAAGCTACTACTCTCAATGTTGAGGATTATTCATGTCAGTACCAGTTAGCGCTACCGAAACGGGGGCTGCTACGAGCGCACCGCAGCGCGTCAGCCCCATCTTCATAGCAATCTACGTACTCGCGCTGTTCGGCATCTGGATGTCGATTAACTTGCCCGCCTCCGTCACCCTCGCGTTGCGTATCGACGAGCTCGACCCTGAAGGCAAAGCGACGAGCTATTCGATGGCTGCCGGCATTGGCACGTTGACCGCTTTGCTCGCAAACCCCCTTTTCGGACGACTCAGCGACCGGACCCGAAGCAGGTTTGGCCGTAGACGACCCTGGATAGTTGTGGGGCTCAGCGGCACCATTGCCGGGGCCGCTGTCATCGGATTCAGCAACTCAATGCCGCTGCTGCTGCTCGGATGGATCATGATGCAGGCGTTCGTAAACGCCGCCATTGCTGCCTCCCTGGCCATCGTCGCTGACCGCATTCCCGAGAAACAGCAGGGTTTTGTTGGAGCGCTTTCGGGTATGGCCGCTTCTGCGGCAATACTCGTCGGCGTCTTTTTCGTGCAGTGGTTCCCGTCAAATGTGCTGGCCCAGTTCGGTTTGCCGGTTGCGGTCGCAGTGGTGTTCTGCGGGCTGCTGCTCGTACTGTTGCGCGACGACAAGCCAGCAAGGGGGGACATCAGTCCTTTCGGCTTCCGCGAGTTTCTGGGAAGCTTCTACGTGAATCCGCGGAAGTCCCCTGACTTCAGCGCCTTTCTCGTAGCAATGTTCCTCGTTACGTGCGCCTGGGGCGTTGTTTCGACGTACACTGTCTATCTCCTGCAAGACCGGATTGCAGTGCCGGAAGAGGAACTGCCGAGTGTCATCACCCTGGCCTACGTCATCCCTGGCATCCTCGCGGTGATCTTCGCGCCGATAGCAGGCTGGCTCAATGACCGCACGGGCCGCCGGAAGTTGGTCCTGGCGGCGACGGCTGTGCTTATGGCAGCCGGGACCATCCAAATCGCGTTCGCGGAAGGCATCGTGCCTTTCCTAATCGGTGTTTGCATCGTGAGCGGCATCGCCGGCGGAATGCTCTATGGCGGCTACATCGGTCTGGCCGTAGCCACCATGAATGACCCCAACACAGCGGCGCGTGACCTCGGTGTCACCAACATCGCCTTCACGTTGCCCTTCTCGGTCATGCCCTTTATCGCGCCGCTGCTGCTACGTGTCGGCGGGGGAGCTCCAAACTACCCCTTACTACTCTCCGTGGGCGCTGCTCTGACGTTGCTCGGCATCGTGCCCCTCTTCTTCATACGCTCGACCCGCTGATCGGAGCCATTGTGAATGATTATCGTGACCCATCCCTGCCCGTAGAACGCCGGGCAGAAGACCTGCTCAGCCGCATGACAGTCGCTGAAAAAGCGGCCCTGATGTTTCACCCATCAACCACGCCAGGTGATGGTGGCCTACTCGCTGCTGCGGAACTTTACGTTGGCAACATCGGCATCACCCACTTCAATGTACTCGCCGGCGACGACAGTCTCTCCGTTGCGGAATGGCACAATACTCTACAGGAGATTGCCGAGGGAACCCGGCTAGCTATCCCAGTCACCCTCTCGACAGACCCCCGGCATGGCTTCCGTAGTAATCCGTTTACCGGGCAGGCGCTAGGAAGTCTTTCGCGCTGGCCGGAGACCACCGGAATCGCCGCGACTGGAGAACTTACCACCGTCCGCAGTTACGCCGACACTATGCGCCAAGAATTGCTGGCCATGGGAATCCGCGTCTTCCTCGGGCCTATGGCAGATATTTTCAGTGAACCACGGTGGTCACGCGGTTCGGGGACTTTTGGCGAGAACCCCGAACGCGTCTCCGAGCTCACCGCAGCGTTCATTGAGGCCTTGCGGGGAGGGCCCCATCTGGGCCCGCAGTCGGTGGCTGCCGTCGTGAAGCACTTCCCGGGTGCAGGCCCTCAGCTCAAAGGGGACGACGCCCACGATCCGCGATATCCGGAACAGGTGTACCCCGGGGGAATGCAGGACCTGCATCTGGCCCCGTTCCGGCGCGCATTTGCGGCAGGGGCATCGCAGGTTATGACGTACTACGGGAAGCCGATGGGAACATCCTGGGAAGAAGTCGGCTTTGCATTCAATGCCCCTGTTGTACAGAACATCCTGCGAAAGGAACTAGGTTTCGACGGCGTCGTTCTAACAGACTGGAATTTACTTGAGGCAGAGCAGATCGGCGGGCTGTCGTTCGGTCCAAATGGCTGGGGACTTGAGCATCTCGACCCAAAGGAACGCGCTGCCATCGCAATAGACGTCGGCGTGGACCAGTTTGGTGGCGACCGCAACCCAGCCCTTATCGAGGAGCTCATCGACTCCGGCCGCATAACGGAAGAACGCATCGACCAATCAGTGCTGCGGCTCCTGCGTGAGAAATTTCGGCTGGGAGCCTTCGAACACCGGCGTGTGGATCTTGAAAGGACCCTGGAAGTGTGTGGTTCGCCAGTCTTCGTCGAGAGAGGAGTTGTAGCTCAAAAAGATTCGCTGGTGCTGCTCACTGCAGACGAGGCCTTACTGCCCATTAGGCACGGAAGCCGTGTGTATCTTGACGGGTTGTCAGCCCAAAATGTAGGCAACGAGCTAATTGTCGTTGACAATGACGTGGACGCTGAGGCCATTGTGGTGAGGCTTGACGCGCCCTTCGAACCCGGTCGCGGCTCGCTCGGCGACTTCTTCCATGGCGGGACCCTCGAATTTTCCCAGGAGACGGTGGAGCGCATTGACGCTTATGCCAAAAAAGCCCCGGTCTACCTCGCGGTATACCTGGAACGCCCGGCAGTGCTCACCCAATTTATCGGCGTTGCGTCAGCCATTATCGGTGAGTTTGGCTGTAGCGACGAGGTTTTGCTGGATGCACTTACTGGACGTACCGCGTTCAGGGGAAGCCTTCCTTTTGACCTTCCGTCGTCCATGGCCGATATCGAGGCCTCACGGGAAGATGTGCCGTTCGACATGGCGGTTCCGCTCTTCCGCGCCGGCTTTGGACTGAAGCTAAATGCGGGCCTAAACCCCACGTCACTCAGTTAGCCTCTCCCAACCCGTCTAATGCCCGCTAGGCGTTGACGGCAGCACGGCCCTCGCGAAAGGAATCACGCAAGTTTGATTACCCGCCGACCTCACAACGACAAGAAGGATCTACCATGCCGGAGGCCACGAACAACGGTCTTTACCTTCAAAGCAGGGCTTCTGATCCGAGAAGGCAGGATGCCCCAACTGTCCGGAACGAAGATTCAAGGTCTCCAGGAATGCTTGAGGTAACGGTAACCGAGGGTGCCGAAAAGGGGCGAACAGTTGATGCCGCCATCAATCTGGTGGCTCAGGCCGCACAACGCAACGACATGGGGATCTTGGTCACTGATCTTGGAATGGGTCAGTACGTAGTAAGGGCACATCCAGCAGTCCCCGTTGACCTCGTGCGCCATCAGGGATGTGGGGCGTGATCTTTCCAGCCTGCTGACTCCACGGGTACGGTGCTGGAAATGTCGTCAGACCCAGGAGTTCGGTCGAGTGCCTGCAATGATTATTCTTCTCTCGTAGCGGAAGTCGTCCGCTTGGATAGTCACTGTTCGAACTAGCTGGTCACCGATGTATCCAAAAGGGTCCAGGGAAGTTCGCCTCCGGAGTGGAACCAAGCGTTAACAAGTGGCAAAGGCAGGGAGAGAAGCCCCTATTCACCCAACCGGTGACTCGCAAGAATCCATAAATAGCTCACGTAAAAGGCAGATGTGACGAACTCTTGCCACGGCACAGGGTGCTTTCTTCGCCTGCCGCAATGATGCATATCATGCACCTGGCGGGAAGTAAAGGGTTCCTCGACCCTGCCAGAACGACAAATATGACGGACGCGTCTAAAGACGCTCAGCCACGCTGAGGCTATCGTGAATCCATCACTGGTCGAGGGGGCGCGTTCATAGGTTGAGCATTGCCAACCAGAATTTCCCTGTGAAACGCAGGTTCATCAAGAACGCCCTTCAGGGAGGGCCGAAGGAGGATTAGATGACTTCTAACGATACGAAACCAGCAACGTCGTTTCCAGCGCCGTGTGAGGAGGTCTATCTTCCTCGCGGGGGCACAGATCCGGACTTCTACATCCCCGCTGAAGGGGAGCGGAGAGAGCGCCGTTCAATTCGATGGATTCGGAGACACCTGAGGTTTTTCCGTCGAACGTCGGAATCGAGCCGTGCGACTTGAAGAGGTCCGCGGCGCCTCCTTCCTCTCATAGCGGCCATCAATATTCCTTTACGGCAAAAGGGCACTATCACCGTCAGCTGACATCAAAGCCTCCGTCAGGGAGCCGAGAGATCGTTAACAGGCTAAGGGTCATGCACGTGGGGCTTTCATGCGGCGGAGTAACGGGTCCTGCGGCGACCGCGAAGGCAGACCATGAAGTGATCGACTCCGTTCTCTGAAGGCAGTTGTCTGAAACGGAAGGACCAGCAGCCAAGATATAGCCGTACCTTGCCGCGCTTAGTGCCGGTGTTGTGCGCCATTACTCACCGCAGGCGTACTCTCTGGGAGCGTGTCGCCATCGCATAGGAGCAGCACTGTGGCGGGGAGAAGACGGGGCTTTTGCATGTCTTGTGTGCTACGCCGGATAGACGGCTATGGCCGTGGCCTTGATGACGAAGTAGACGATCATCCCGGGCATGAGCCCTAGGTCTGCCGAGGCCGCCGGGGTGATGTCTGCGGACAGGCCGCCTGCGTGGACGCGGATCTGGTCGCCGTGGGGTTCCAGCTCTGTGATGTTCACGGCGAACGAGTTCCGAGGGCTTCCGTGCTTGGCGCTCGGGAAGACCGAAACTGCGGTCGGCGAAAAGACGGCGACGCCGTTCTGGCCGGGGACGGCCCCGTCCTCGGGATGCGCGGTAATGTCCAGTCCGCCGTCGGATGTGAGCCCATAGCCGGTGATGGTTCCGGGGAGCAGGTTCATGCCCGCGAGTCCGGCAGCGAACTTGCTGCGCGGTTTTTCCAGAACCCGGCGGGTGGGGCCTTCCTCGGTGATCCTCCCGCCTTCGAGGACGACGGCCCGGTCGGCGAGCACGAGCGCGTCCAGGACATCGTGCGTGATGATGATGGCACGGCGGTTGCTTAGGACACGCTTCAGAAGGCGACGCAGCATAGGAGCGGCGTGAATATCGAGGGCTGCCATGGGTTCATCGAGCAGCAGCAGCTCGGGGTCCGTAGCCAGGGCACGCGCGATGGCGACGCGCTGCGCCTGGCCCCCTGAGAGCTGGCCGGGCCGCCGATCGGCGAACCCCGCGGCTTCCACTTCTGTAAGCCAGTGCCGTGCCGTCTGCAGAGCTTTGGACCGGTTCGCGCCGGCCGCCCGCGGCCCGAAGGCTACGTTCTCCAGCACGCTCATGTGCGGAAACAGCAGCGGTTCCTGGGCGAGCAGTGCCGTTCCCCGGGTATGAGGCGGCAGGAAGTGGTTAGTGCCTCCGTCGAGCTTGAACAGCCGTTTCCGGCCGAGCATGGCGTTCCCGCTATCCGGGCGGATGAGCCCGGCGAGGATCCCCAGAAGCGTCGACTTGCCTGCCCCGTTGGGACCCAGCACGGCGACTGTTTCCGTGGCCTCCATTGTGAAGGCAACGTTGAAGTTGCGCGCGCGCAGCGAGGCGTTGAAGTCCAGGGTCATTCTGATTCCGCCTCTTCCGCCAGCGGCCGGGGCCGGGGGCGGGAAAGCCCGACGACGGCTACCGCCACCGCCACCAGCAGCAGGGAAAGCGCGACAGCGGCATCGGCGTCCGTTTCGCGCTGAAGATAAATCTCTAACGGCAGGGTGCGGGTGACACCCTGCAGGCTGCCGGCAAAGGTGAGGGTGGCGCCGAATTCGCCCAGACAGCGTGCGAAGGACAGCACGGATCCGGAGGCGATACCGGGCAAGACCAGCGGGATACTGACGCGACGCAGCACCGTCGTGGGATGGGCGCCGAGGGTCGCCGCGACCGCCTCGTACTTGATGCCGGCGGTGCGCAGAGCTCCCTCGAGGCTCACCACCAGGAACGGCAACGCCACGAACGTTTGCGCGAGGACGACGGCGGTGGTGGAGAACGCGATCTGCATCCCCGCTAGTTCCAGGGTTCGCCCGAGCAGGCCCTGGCGGCCAAAAGTATAAAGCAGCGCGATGCCGCCGACGACGGGGGGCAGGACCAGGGGGAGCAACACGAACGCCCGGAGCAGGCGCTGGCCGGGGAAGCTGGCACGGGCCAGGACGAATGCCAGCGGTACCCCGAAGACGATGCACAGCACCGTGCCAGCAGCCGACGTCCGCAGGCTAAGGCCGAGCGCCGTCAGCGAGGATTCCGACGTGATGAGCGGGATGAACTGCCCCCAGTTGATCCTGGCCACCATCGCGGCCAGCGGCAGCAGGACAAACAGCCCTCCTGCTGCCGCGAGGGCGAAAACCCACGGCGGGAAACCGGTGTAGCCGGTGTTCTGCCCGTTTGTCTTGCTGGCTGTCCAGCGTTTCCTAGAGGGCACCGAAACCGGCGTCACCGAGGACCCTCTTGCCTGCGCTGCCGGTGACCATGGCGATGAAGGCATTGGCTAGTTCCTTGTTCTTGCTGCTGCCCATAGCGGCGATCGGATATGTGTTCACGGCCTGGTCCGACTCGCGGAACGTGATGCCCTTGACCCTATCGCCCGCGGTCTTGACATCGGTGACATAGACCAAGCCGGCATCGGCTTCCCCGGAGGTGACCTTGCCTAGGACGTCGGCAACGGAGGATTCCTCGCTGACAGGCATCAATGTCGTTCCGGCAGCCTTTTCCACCTTCCGTGTGGCGGAGCCGCAAGGGACCTGCGGTGCGCAGACAACTACTTTGATGCCCGGCTTCGCCAGGTCCGCGAAGGATGAAATCGATGCCGGGTCCGCTGACGAAACTGCTATCGTCAGGACGTTCGTGGCGAAGTTGGTCGGCGTTCCGTCAATGAGGCCGGCGGCGGAAAGCTCGTCCATGTTCCTACTGTCGGCGGAGGCAAATACGTCGGCCGGAGCGCCTTGGGTGATCTGCGAGACCAGGGCTGAGGACCCAGCGAAGTTCAGCGTAACCTTCGTGCCCGGGTTGGCGGCCTCGAACTTGGAAGCGATCTCGGTGAAGGGCGACTTCAACGACGCGGCGGCGTAAACGGTCACGGAGCTGGCGGCCGCTTTGCGTCCGTCCGTGCTCGCGCTCGGGGCTATGTCCGGGGTGGAGTTAACGCAAGCAGCCAGTCCTGCTGCAACGACGCCTGCGGCCAGCAGCGCGCCGGTGCACAAGCGGAATAAATCAACCTGCGCCACCGGCACCGACCCATTCCACGGTTCCATCGGAAAAGAACTGTTCCTTCCAAATGGGTACCTCTTCCTTGATGCGGTCAACCAGTTCCGAACACACGGCGAATGCCTGTCCCCGGTGTCCGGCGGCTACAGCACAAACGAGTGCCGCTTGCCCAATTTGGAGTGCGCCCACACGATGCGCCGCCCAGATTCGCACGGGAACGCCTTCCTCCGCCTCGTCACTGAACGAGTACTTGGCAGCAACCGCTTCCATTACGTCGCTTAGGGCCTGGTGTGCCGTGGGGTGAGCGGTGTAGCTCAGTCGGTCGACTGCTTTGCCGCCGTCGTGATCGCGCACCACTCCACAAAAACTCACCACTGCTCCAGACGTACGTGAATCCACAGCCGCAATAGCCACGTCGACGGAAATTGGCTGATCGCTGAGCGCGGAATGGACGACGGCAAAGGCTTGCCTCATTGACTGCCCTCCGGTGGCGGATTCCCCGGTACCCCAAGGCTGGTCAGCGCTCATTTCCGTCCTCTCAATAGATGGCAGTCCCCTCGTCCGATAAGTCCACTGGTGTTTGCAGTCACGCTTTCTCCTCAGAGGTTCCCAGGTCCCAATCCCCACTCTTGCCGCCACTCTTAGCCAGTACTCGAATGTCGGTGAGAACAGCGTGCTTATCAATAGCCTTGAACATGTCGTAAAGGTTCAAAGCGGCGACGCTCACTGCAGTCAGTGCTTCCATCTCTACACCTGTCACACCGCGTGTTTTCACGGTTGCAAAGAGCTGCACCCTGTCAGACCCGAGCACGAAGTCGACAGTCGCCTGAGAAACAGGCAGGGGGTGGCACAGTGGAATCAATTCGGACGTCTTCTTAGTCGCCAGGATGCCTGAGATCCGGGCCACGGCCAGGGCGTCACCCTTGGGCAATCCGTCTGATGTGAGCAGCAGCAGAACTTCACGAGTTGTACGAACTGTTCCCGTAGCTGTCGCCTCCCGGGTGGACTCAACTTTTTCTGATACATCGACCATGTGGGCAGTGCCGTCCGTTCGCAGGTGGGTGAGGCCTGGAGACCAACTTTCCAGCCTCATACCGCCCATACCTCCACTTCCGATCCCTTGGCCAGTTCCGAAATTCCCTCTGGGATGTGCACCAGAACGTTCGAGCGTGCAAGTGCTCCCAGCAAATGGGAACCTTCGCCGCCCTCCAGTCGTATAGTGCCGTCCGCTGAGAGGACGCCCCTTCTGACCTGGTGCTTTTTTGGGGGTGACGTCAGGGGATGCGAAAGGGGGGCGCGGAAGGAGAGTCGAGGTGTGGGCGCTGCAAACATTTCGCTGAGGAGGGGACGCAGGAACATCTCAAACGAGACAAAGCAGCTCACTGGGTTCCCGGGGAATGCGAGGACTGGAATCCCCTCGAAGGTGCCGACTCCTTGAGGACCGCCAGGTTGAATGGCTACATGCGAAAACTCAACGTCATGATCTATCATGGCCTGTCTAACGGGCTCGTAGGCACCAGCGCTCACGCCGCCACTGGTCACAATCAGGTCGACATGCGCGGTATGGCTTCTCAAGAGTTTCGAGAGAGCCCCCGGTTCATCCTTGACTATTCCGGCCCTGATGACGTTGAGCCCCGCCTGAAGCATAGAGGACTGCAAGAGCGTGTTATTTGCATCGTAAATCTTGCCCAGTGCGAGTTTTTCTCCGGGCTCAAGGACCTCGTCCCCAGTGGTAGCCAGCAGCACCGTCAACTTCTGATTAACAACTACTTCAGTGATGCCCAACGCGGCGAGCAGACCAAGCTGACGCGGGCCTAGAACGGTTCCAGCGGACAGCGCGCATTCGCCTGTAGCTATATCGCTGCCGGCGCTGCGGATGTACGTTCCGGCGGCTATCTCAGGAAGCCGCACTGTCCTATCCAAACCGGGAGGAGGGAAATGGTTTGGCACTGCGCGCTCAACGGGGACGACAGCATCGGCTCCATCGGGTATTAAAGCCCCCGTCATGATTGGCGCAGCCGTCCCTCCAACCAATGGGGCCGGTACTGCGCCCGCCGGGATGGGCGCTGCCACACGCAAACCTCCTTGGCCGCCTGCTGTGTCGCGGGATCTAACCGCATAGCCATCCATTTGGGAGTTAGTAAAGGGTGGCAAGTTTGTCGGTGCATGTATGGTTTCGGCCAGGCCGCGTCCCATTGCTTGCATTAGGGGTATTCGCTCCACCCGGGGTGGGGTCAACAGCGGAAAGAGAACGTCCCTGATTGCCTGCCTGTGTACTGAAACGCTTCGGTGTTCATGTTCCGGCAGTGACTTTCCAATGGTCCCCAGGCCGGACCGGTTGCCAGCCAGCCCGGTCAGCTGCTCTTCTTGCCTTTGCATGTCCTGCTTTCGGGTTGCCTTTGCATGTCCTGCCTTCGGGAGATTTTTGTCGGTCCTGCTCGGCCATGCCAACCTGCTTTATTTCCGACGAAGCTATTGACGATAAGCAAACTCTGTTGTTTTCGTGTGCGCCTTCCGTCCGCCGCACTGCGCAAACGTGTTCTCCTGAGTGCAAAATGATTCCAGCAGGAAAGCGGCGCTTCGGGCTATAGCTACTTGCCACAACTGGCTGCCGCAATTGTCAGTTCCAGCACAAACGCACCTGGCCTGCTTTCGCGTAGCCTGAATTCATGACTGTCCAGCTAGGCATACCGCAACCCCGGGAGGGCGCAGGCTTGTCCGTGCCCGCCGCTCGGCCTGCAGGCGCGGGGGTCGGGCTGGTGGACCGTTACGGCCGCCGTGCCACGGACATGCGGCTGTCCTTGACGGATAAATGCAACCTCCGCTGCACGTACTGCATGCCGGCCGAGGGGCTTGAGTGGTTGTCCAAGCAGGCGGTGATGTCGGCTTCGGAGATCGTCCGGATTGTCGGGATTGGCGTGGGGCGCCTGGGGGTCCGGGAATTGCGGCTTACCGGCGGCGAGCCGCTGGTGCGGCACGACCTGGTGGACATCATCGCGGAGTTGCGCCGCAACCATCCTGAGCTGCCGATTTCCATGACCACCAATGGCGTGGGGCTCGCCAAGAAGGTTGCGCCGCTCAAGGCTGCCGGGCTGACCCGAATCAACGTGTCGCTGGATTCGCTTCATGAGGAGACCTTCACCAAGCTGACCCGACGGCCGTTCCTGGACCAGGTCCTGGCAGGGGTGGATGCGGCGTGGGCAGCCGGGCTGGGCCCGGTCAAGCTGAATGCGGTGCTGATGCGGGGGATCAACGACGCTGAAGCTCCTTCGCTGCTGGCGTGGGCAGTGGAGCGCGGCTACGAGTTGCGGTTCATTGAGCAGATGCCGCTGGATGCCGACCATGGCTGGACCCGGCGCAACATGATTACCGCGGCGGAGATCCGCGATCTGTTGTCCACTGACTTTGTCCTCACCCCAGACCCGCGGGCACGGGACGGTGCCCCGGCCGAGCGGTTTGAGGTACGACGCCGGGTGGCGGGGTCCGGTGCCGGGCTCGGTCCCGTGCTTGGGACGGTTGGGATCATCGCGTCTGTTACGGAGCCGTTCTGCTCCGATTGCCGCCGTACCAGGATTACTGCCGAGGGCAGGATCATGAGCTGCCTGTTCTCCCGGGAGGAGTTCGACCTGCTGGTGCTCCTGCGTTCGGGCGCCTCCGATGATGATCTGGCTCGCAGGTGGCAGGATGCGATGTGGCTCAAGCCAAAGGCCCACGGCATGGACCACGTGGGACTTGACGCTCCGGACTTCGTCCAACCGGACCGCAGCATGAGCGCCATCGGAGGCTGACCTGTTATGAACGTACGTTACTTCGCTGCCGCGCGCCCTGCTGCGGGACTTGAGGAAGAGAAGTTCGACCTGCCGGAGGGAACAACCGTGGCCGGGCTTTTGGAGGCCATCCAGTCTGTGCAGCGGCCGGAACCTCCGGCTGGCACTCCTCCGCTCCCCCGGATCCTGGCGCGGTGCAGCTTCCTGCTCAATGAGGTTGCCGTCCGCAACCAGGCGACGGTGCTGGGGCCGGACGACGTGGTTGACGTACTGCCCCCCTTCGCTGGGGGATAAGCCGGTTCGGTCCTCGTGCATCCGGCCGACAACTCGCTGTTACCGAGAGTAACTGTCTGAGTGAACTCCACTGAAGGCCTGCTTTACGCACGACGCCGTAATTAAGGATCGTCGATAGCTACTTGGACCCTAGCCCTGATGAAGAGGCAGCCTGTGGATCTTACTAGTTGTATTGACCACGGACGTTAGTGACGCTCGGCGTGGTTTGGTGACATGAAGAAGACCTCCGGGTGGAGTGGGGCTTGTCTAGAGTCCTTTTCCACACACGGAGGTCTTCGTGTCCCACCCTAACGCTTTCCTCACTCCTCGTGGCCGGTTGCAGCTCGCGCAGTGCGTTGTTGATCAGTGCTGGAGCCTGCGCCGTGCCGCGGAGCGGTTTCAGGTCTCGATCCCGACCGCTGAACGTTGGGCGAAGCGCTACCTCGAGGAGGGACCCGAAGGAATGGAGGACCGTTCGAGTCGGCCACATTCCTCGCCCCGCGGGACTGCTACGCGTACCGAGCGGAGGGTCATCGCCGTGCGCGTGAACCGCCGGTGGGGCCCTGCCAGGATCGCGGCTATTTGCTGGGCCTGCACCCCTCAACCGTCCACCGGGTACTGTCCCGCCACCGGCTGGCGAAACTAACCTGGCTCGATCGCGGCACAGGACGAGTGATCCATCGCTATGAACACGACAGGCCCGGGGATTTGGTCCACCTGGACATCAAGAAGCTGGGCCGGATCCCCGACGGCGGCGGACACCGAGTCATGGGCAGGACCGCCGGCTGGAAGAACAAGACCGGCACCAAGACCAACCGCCGGCCTGGCTACCACTACCTCCACAATGCCGAGGATGACCACTCACGACTGGCTTACACCGAGATCCTCACTGACGAAACCAAGGAAACAGCGGCAGACTTCTGGGTGCGGGCAAACGCCTGGTTCAAAGAACACGGAGTTACCGTCCAGCGTGTTCTGGCTGACAACGGGAACTGCTACCGGTCTCATGCTTACGCCGAAGCGCTAGGGCCGGACATGAAACACAAACGCACCCGCCCCTACAGGCCACAAACCAACGGCAAAGTCGAACGGTCCAACGGCACCATGCTCGAGGAATGGGCCTACATCCGCCCCTACCGCTCAGAAGCCGAGCGGGTTGCTGCTTTCCCCGACTGGCTCCATGCCTACAATCACCATCGAGCCAACACTGCGCTCAAAGGTCAGACGCCAGCCAGCCGCGTCACCAACGTCTCAGGTCAATACAACTAGTTGCTGCCGGGGCTTTTTGTGGACTTCCAATGGTTGCCCAACAAGAGAGGCTCGCTTGATGCCTACCTCAGGAGTATCAGTACTCGTACCTTCCTCAGAGGGTGCTGGGTAGACAGCTACTTCCTCCGGTGACGGGCGCAAATGGCATGCGACAAAGCCGCACCGCGGCTTCCGGCTGGTGAATTAACCGGCGCTCTAACAGGCTGTGCCGGGAGAACCCAAGGGACCCAGGGATGCCCGTCCAGACGTGCCTAATGAAACGGTTCACGACGTTCAAATGGAACCATTGTCCTGCGCACCTCTGCCCGGTCTATCCCCGAATGTCGGACGTGGTGCTCCTTATGCGCACTTCGACAAATGGTGCGATGGAGTTGTTCTTCCATGTCATGCAAGAAGCCCCGGCGAGTAGGGGAAGATGAAGGTCATTCGAGGGAGTGAAGGATGAAACTACCTGCTATCAGATACGCATCACCTGCATCTATTGAAGATGCCTGCGATCTACTGTCAACCGACGAGGACTCCAAGATCATTGCCGGAGGCCAAAGTCTTTTACCTGTCATGGCTATGCGACTAGCCCAACCGTCCGTCGTTATAGACCTCGGGAACGTTCCTGGCTTGACTAGACTGGAAGAAGTCGGAGACTACGTCCGCTTCGGGCCTATGGTCACCCATGCAACAATCGTAAATTCGCCTGCCGTTGCCAAGCACCTGCCAATGATGGCGGCAGCTGGTCGCCACATAGCCCATCCCCAGATTAGGAATCGGGGGACCCTGGGTGGTTCCTTGGCCCATGGCGATGCAGCCGGGGAATGGCCGCTCGTGTTGCTTGCCCTCAACGGAATGGTGGAAGTCCAAAGCGTAAGAGGACGTCGCACCATTGAGGCCGATGACTTGTTCGTCGGTCCGTACATGACAAGCCTGGCCGCTGATGAGATCATCACTGATGTCTGGATACCGTCACGGCCCAATGGCTGGGGCTACGGGGAGTTCGCCAGGCGATCCGGGGACTATGGGCTCGCCAATGTCGCAGTCGTTCTATCGACTGCGGATTCGCGAATTTCTGATGTCCGGATTGCCGTAGGAGGCGCTGTCGGCAAAATACAACGAGTGCCCGATGCAGAAGACGTCCTCAACGGATCCGAACTGTCACCGGAAAGGGCTGAAGCCGCTTCAGAAGCTGGAGCGAAATCGCTCTCGTATATCTCAGACATCCACGGATCGGCCGAATATCGGCATGGCCTGGTGCAGGAGCTGATCCGCCGCACCATAGTTGAAGCAGGAGCACGTACGTGACAACACCATCGCCATCAGATCGCGTCGAAATAGACGTGGAAGTAAACGGACGTCGCCGCACTGTTGCAGTGGACGCGCGGGAAACTCTGGCCGACCACCTGAGGAATGACCAAAAACTTACGGGTATTAAGCTCGGATGTGAACACGGGGTTTGCGGTGCGTGCACGATACTCATGGACGGGGCAGCCGTACGATCTTGTCTGACTCTTGCCGCTCAGGGCGATGGGCGGAGCATACGGACCGTCGAGGACCTATCGGACGGAGCCCTCAGCCCGCTTCAGGAAGCTTTCAAAAGGCACCACGCCCTCCAGTGCGGTTTTTGCACTGCAGGCTTCCTCATGTCGGCTACGGAGTTGCTCGAGGCAAACCCAAGCCCGACAAAAGAGGAAGTTATCGAGGCTCTTTCCGGTAACTTATGCCGTTGCACCGGCTACCAGACGATTGTTGAGGCCGTCCTGGACGCAGCGGGCCAGATTGGAAACAAAAATGGATAACCCACACTATTACTCTCCTCCCATAACAAGAAACGTGATCGGTAAGCGAGTTCCGCGAACTGAGGACGCAAGACTTCTGACCGGGCGCGGGAAGTACCTGAACGACATCAACGTCGACGGCCAACTGCATGCTTGTTTCGTGCGCAGCCCTGCTGCTCATGCTCAAATAACCGGCATTGATACGTCGGCCGCCTCAGAAATGCCTGGCGTTCACCTTGTCTGGACATCCGCCGACATTGAGCAATACTGCGCCGGCATCGAAGCGCAGTACACCGCTGAGGGATGCGAAGCTATGACCATGCCGCTCTTGGCCAAGGACGTCGTACGTTACGTTGGAGAACCGGTTGTATTGGTAGTCGCCGAGTCGCGAGCGGCTGCAGAAGATGCCTGTGATCTTGTAGGCCTTGAGCTTGAGCACCTCGAGGTAGTGCTTGACCCGCGCAAGTCGATTCAAGGGGGCCCCGTAGCGAACGGCGAACGCCCCGACAATGTAGGCATTCGCGGGCGGGCTTCTTTTGGGGACGTGGATGAGGCTTTTAGCAATGCTGAGCATGTGGTTTCCGCCCTGTATCACCCTGGTCGGGTGGCCGCCGCACCGATGGAGACAAGGGGGTGCCTAGCGGACTACGAATGGACTGAGGACCGGCTTAAACTTTGGGTGTCGACGCAGATGCCCCATTACGTAAAAATGTGCCTCAGCCTCTTTCTTGGTTTCGATGAGTCCCGAAGTGAGGTCATTTCTCCCGATACGGGTGGAGGCTTTGGTCAGAAGGCGCACGTATTTCCTGAGGAAATGCTCATGCCCTTGGCCTCGAAGCACCTGAAGACGCCGGTGAAATGGGTAGAGGATCGCCGGGAAAATCTTCTGGCGGGCTCACACGCCCACGAACAGTTCGTCACGATCCAATATGCGGCCAACGCTGAAGGACGAATAACCGGCGTTCGTACGCATGCCTTAGTTGATGGAGGCGCCTACCACATGCCCCCGCAGACCATGGCTGTGGAATGCTGGGCGACCGCCGCAGTCACGCCAACTGGTGTATACGATATCCCGGCCGCTGAGTACGTCTACGAGGGGGCCGTTACCAACAAGTGCCCCATGGGCGCCTTCCGTGGCGTTGGTTACACTGCGGGAACTCTTGCCAGAGAATCCCTCATGGATGATTTGGCGCGAAAGATGAAGGTGTCTCCTTTTGAAATCAGGAGACGGAATGTTGTCAGGGAGTTCCCCTGGACAAATCCCCAGGGCGTCGTTTATGAGGAGGGATCCTTTCTTGAAGTAATCGATGCGTTGGAAGAAATGGTCGATTACCCGGCCTTTCTTAGGCGACAGGATGAAGCCCGCAAAGCCGGAAAGTACCTAGGGCTGGGAATCAGCGTTTTCGTCGAAAGTAGCGGCGAGAGCACCGGCATGATGCAGGCTCACGGCGCAACGGATGTATTTCATGACACGGCTACCGTCAAGATGGATTCAACCGGGTCGGTCACTATAACATCGGGATTGAACTCACAGGGTCAGGGCCATCAAACCACGCTCGCTCAGGTAGCGGCGGACGTGTTGGGTATTCCTTTTGAATCGATCAGTGTCGATGCGGGGACCTCCACTAAGGGGGCCTATGGCAGCGGTACCATTGGAAGCCGAGCGGCTGTCATCGCGGGCGGGTGTGTCAACCGTGCAGCTTATGCCATTCGACAGAAACTGGTGGCCGTAGCTGCGAACATGCTCGAATCTTCTGAGGAAGATATCGTTTTGGAAGACGGCTTCGCGTCCGTCATAGGCGCTGCGGAATCACGAGTGAGCATCGCCGACGTGGCCATGGCAGTCTACTGGGACTCATCCAAGTGGCCCGCCGGTTTTGAACCTGGTTTGGAGTTCACGAAGGCGTGGGACACATCCCGGCCGATGTTTTCGAACGGCGGTCATGCCCTTATTGTTGAACTGGATCCTGTCACTGGATTTGTGAAAGTCGAAAAGGTTTATTCTGTAGAGGACTGCGGCGTTATTATCAACCCCACAATTGTTGAAGGTCAAATTCGAGGTGGGGTCGTACAAGGAATTGGTATGGGCCTCTTCGAACAGCTGGCTTATGACAACGCAGGAAATTTGTCTACGACATCTTTCCTGGATTACCAGACGCCGACTATGGATGTTTCTCCGCCATTTGAAATCAGGCACATTGAAACACCGTCCGTGATGACAGCATCTGGGGTGAAGGGCATGGGGGAGTCGGGTCTGATTTCGGCGCCGGCTGCGGTGCTGAATGCCGTAAATGATGCGCTATCTCCGTTTGGTTCTGTCCTCTATGAACTCCCTGCCACTCCGGAGAAGGTTGTTCGTGCAACGAAAGGCATCATTGACCTGCAGGGCCCCCAGGACTGGTCAGAGCTATGGGAACGGGCAGGGGTACCCGCGCTTGATCGCGGCCCTATGGACAGGGAGTAACGCATTGCTCCTGCATCTTTGATGCAGCTCAAAGCGCCCGAGCTAGAAACTTGAAAGAAGGAAAACTTTGTATGACGCGATTGTGGTTGGTGGGGGTTTCAGCGGGCTGAAAGCAGCTCGCGATCTTACCAACGCCGGCAAGAAGGTACTTCTGCTTGAAGGCGGTGAACGTCTGGGAGGACGGGCGTATTCCCGGGAGTCCCGGAATGTACCTGGCCTGCGGGTCGAGATCGGTGGAGCATACCTTCACCGGAAGCACCACCCGCGTTTGGCAGCTGAATTGGACCGGTATGGAATTCCCACTGCAGCTGCAAGCGAGTTCACCTCGTTTAGGCATCGCCTTGGACCGACCGCAGTAGACCAGGCATTTCCTATTCCTGGCTCAGAAGCAGTTGCGGTGGAAGCAGCCACCTACACATTGCTGCGTGATGCGCACAGGATAGATCTGGAAAAGGGATTGGAAAACCAGGACCTTGAGGACCTGGACATCCCACTGAACGAGTATGTTGACAAACTCGATTTGCCCCCTGTTTCTAGGCAGTTCTTGCTCGCTTGGGCATGGAACATGCTTGGCCAGCCGGCTGACCAAGCATCCGCGCTTTGGATGCTGCAACTTGTTGCAGCGCATCACTACAGCATCCTAGGTGTTGTTCTCTCGCTGGATGAAGTTTTTTCCAATGGTTCCGCTGACCTTGTCGACGCAATGAGCCAAGAAATTCCTGAAATCAGACTGCAGACTGTCGTGACCGGAATAGACCAGTCTGGCGATGTAGTGAACGTGACGGTCAAGGATGGGCATGCCTTCCAGGCTCATTCCGTGATTGTTGCTACTCCAATGAACACTTGGCGAAGGATCGTTTTCACCCCCGCACTTCCTGAACGGCGCAGGTCAGTAATCGAGGAAGGGCATGGTGGTCAGGGTCTGAAAATTCTTATCCACGTGCGGGGAGCCGAGGCAGGAATTGAATGCGTCGGAGACGGAATATTTCCCACTCTCTACGATTATTGCGAGGTGTCGGAAAGCGAACGACTGTTGGTGGCTTTCACGGACTCAGGATCCTTCGATCCGACCGATATCGGCGCAGTCAAGGACGCGGTGCTTTACTACTTGCCGGAGGTTGAAGTTCTGGGTATCGACTACCACGACTGGATCGCAGACCCGCTTTTCGAAGGGCCCTGGGTAGCACCGCGCGTGGGACAATTTAGTCGAGTGCATAAGGAACTTGGAGAGCCCGCTGGCCGGATTCATTTCGTAGGTTCCGATGTTTCGTTAGAGTTCCCCGGATATATTGAAGGCGCACTGGAAACCGCTGAATGCGCGGTGAACGCAATTCTGCATTCGTAGAAACCTGCAGACTCACTTATGCATTCCTCGGCGCTCTCGGATGACTTCGGCCCAAGACAGCATTACTAAGGCAAGCGGTACCTCCCAGATACAGGTGACCGTCTGCAGCGTACGGGTTGACGCCGGCGCCTGCTGCAACCATGACAGCAAGCAGTTGCACTGAGTCTGATGAACGTCACCGGCCGTTAGGAATGGCGGCCGGTGGCCTTCTGGTTGTCAAGGGTCACCCGCTTGGGCTTCGTGGTCATCGGATTTTGGTTCAAGGACTTGATACAGGGCATTTCGCATAACTTGGTGCCGCTACGGTGCCCAACGCCTGTTACTCCTGCTCCAGCGGGTGTCTGGCAGGAGCCATAAGTATCGGCCGATTCTCTCGTGGCACGCTGCCACCAGGTTTCAGGCTAACCAGGTGGCTTTGGTGCGTAAAAGGCTGCTGTCTCGCCTTGTTGCCTTAGGATTCGCCGGCACCAAGGCCAGCGCTTTCAGCGCCACTCTTTCCCCGTCATTGCGGGCACCTTTGTGCTCACACATCAATCTTGTTGGAGATGAATCTATGTCTGTTGGTGCTATCGCCGGGCTGATTGCCGCTGGGGTCTTTGCACTCCTTGTCCTGCTGTTGGCGGTGCCCATTATGAAGCTAGGCCAGGTACTCGACGAGGTGCGAATGGCAGTCAGATCAATAAGTAACGGCACCGCACCGATGTTGGATGAGGTGACAGCTATTGTGACCACCACACACCACCAACTCAAGAAGGTGGACACCATAGCGACTAACGTTTCTGACGCCAGCGCCAACGTCTCCGCCCTGTCCTCTCTCGTCGCTGCCAGTATAGGGTCACCGTTGATCAAGGTATTGGCTTTTAGTCACGGTGTCAGAACGGCCTTGGTGAATCACTCCAAACCCGCCACCGGCCGCCGAAGCCGCTGAGTTCCGGAGAGAAGCATGAAACGACTTGTTTGGATGGGAATCGGTGTGGCTATTGGAATCATTGCCCTTCGGAAGGTGGATGAAAAAAAGTCCGGATTGGGGCATGAAGGCCTAGAGCGGGCAGTAGCCGGCATTACTCAGGGAATTTACGATTTTGCCGACGCCGTCCGCGCAGGAATGCGCGAACGGGACACGGAGCTTCGCGTCGCGCTTAAGGCAAGTAGCGCGGTCCAAGTGCCAAGCGACCTATGACCATCGAAGCCGGCTGTCGGGACAGCGCAACTGTCTCTTCCAGAGCTCGTTGGACACAAGCAAATATCTGGGCCGTTTCAAGGACCATCTTTCGGGAAGTGACCGGTACCTCGCCTAGGGTGCTGACCATGGCTCTTATTCGGGATTAGTCCGTTCTTCGAACAGAAGCCCTGGACTGACACTGTGGTGGAGTGAAACTGGGGCGACAGCCTCGGTATAGCGCACCTGACAGCATCTTGCTCAAATCGTCGGCCGTATGCCTCACCGGATGACTGGCCGGACATTGGCCGTCGGAATCCAGTGCCCTACCTGGCGTTAAATCTCCGCTGGAATAAAACACTACGCCGCAGGAACGAGGTCTACGGGAACTGGTTTGCCCATTGGACTCATCCCCCGCCCTCTGGGAGCAGGGTCAGCTCCACCACTCCCGCCCTCTGGGACGCATGAGTACCTGCGACAAGGCAGACCGCAGGCTTCACAACTTCGTTCAACTGTCTTGCTGCGCCACCCATAATGCCGGCAGGCGACCGCGGAAATGTTTCTCGCCTTGTTGACTGACAGTTTCGGACGATCTCTACGGCGCCGCTGCCGGTTTCGTCCACGGTGGCGGCCTACGGATGCAACCCGGCGAGGATATGTGAGCTCAAGCATCAAAGAATATCTTGCAGGCCCGTCTTGACCTACCTGCACAGCGGTACGTGGTTTTGTCGACAGTGCTCAGGATTACACCCTGCAAACCGCGTTATGCGGTCATCGGGCTCAAGACGAGAATCATCACGCGATAGAGTCCCCCCGGGGCCAAGTTCGCTTGACCGGTGAGGGCGCGCGGCAGACATCCAATCTGTCCGGAGTAGTGTCACTGTAAGAAGGCTGCGGGGAATGCAGATGCTGCATTCCCCGCAGCCTTTCATGGACGGTGAATTCCGAGCCAGGAGGAGTCGTGTCTGGCCCGGAAACATGAAGGCCAAATAGTGCTGTTTAGCCTGGCGCTCGTGTTGGCGGGTGCCGGATAAC
Organism: Paenarthrobacter nicotinovorans; assembly: GCF_021919345.1. Classification (NCBI taxonomy): domain Bacteria; kingdom Bacillati; phylum Actinomycetota; class Actinomycetes; order Micrococcales; family Micrococcaceae; genus Paenarthrobacter; species Paenarthrobacter nicotinovorans. Next base: position 119,207 of record NZ_CP089294.1, on the reverse strand, counting down.
CAGCTTCAGCTCATTTTCGTTCTTGTACCCTTCTATAGACACTCAGCCATGAGACCAGGATTCCCACATCGAGACATGCTCAGGATCTCGATATGCGGACGCCGCGCTGACAAGCATCTTCTGCAAAGAAGCTGCTTGCCAGCGCCCCTCGCTCGGTTGGTTCGGTCCGGCCGTGTCGTCATCGCGCTTCATCAAGTGCTGTTGCATCATCACTTTCGAAATTCTGTATTCATACAGACCCCTCATGGGATTTCTGAAGGTCAATCGCAAAATACTCGCGCGATCGGCGCGGGAATTGCCAGGGTTAAGGCTGGCGGTCTACAAGTAGAGCAGCGAAGGGGCCCAGATCCTCGTCAGTCGTTGTGATCTCTGCAATGGAAGGCATCGACTGTCGCTTCCACAATTTGCTGGTATCCGGTACATCGGCAAATATTTCCCGAGATAGCTTCACGAGCAGATGTCGCATCGAGGGTGACGTCTTCGTCATCGTAAAGAGGCTTGAGCGTCATCAAGAACCCTGACGTGCAAAATCCGCACTGCAGGGCATGGCACTTAGAAAACGACCTCTGCAGCGGGTGAAGCTGTCCGTCCTTCTGCAGGCTTTCGACCGTTTCAATCCTGGAATTATTGGCCTGTACGGCCAGCACGGTGCAGGATCGAACGGGCTGACCATCCAATAGGACAGTACAGGAACCGCATACGCCGTGTTCGCAGCCTACTCGTGTACCCCTGAGGTGCAGGTCGTCTCGTAGGAAGTCCGCAAGGAGCCTACGAGGCTCGACGTCCGTTGCGTGGGTGACTCCGTTTACTTCAACCGTGAGGCGAAAGGCGTTCATCAGTGATCCATGCTTTCCTTTGTCGGTCTCGCCCGGTGCAGTGCTTTGGCGAGGGTTCGTTCGACCATTGTCCGAATAACTTGCGCGCGATATTGGGCACTTCCATGCACCGTGGGCACGGGGTCAAGCCCCTGTACCGCGGCGTGCGCAGCTGCGGCAATATCATGGCTGGAGAGAGTGCTATCAATTAGGATGTTTTCCGCCTCCTGGCAGCGGATGGCGGTGGACCCTCCACCCAGGACAGTAATCCTCGCCCGCGAACACTTGCCCTGCTCATCCAGGGTAACGATGGACGCAGCGCCACCTATGGCGTAGTCCCCATGCCGACGAGAAAATTCATCAAATGCAGCACCGCTCCCGTGAGGCAATTGAGGTACGTTTACCTCCACAATGAGCTCGCCGGGAAGGATGCTTGAGACGAAATGTGAGACCAATAGTTCCTTGAGAGGAATCTTCCGCTCACCTTGCAAAGACTGTGCGGTGACGTAGGCGTCAAGGGCTAGCAGGACTACGGGCAGCTCTGCGGCAGCATCAGCGTGTGCAAGGGAGCCACCGATCGTTCCTCGGTTACGAATTTGAGGGTGCGCGATCCACGCCGCCGCTTCCGACAGGATTGGAAGGTTTTGCGAAATGGTTTTGGAGGTTGTTAGCTTCGCATGACGTGTCAGCGCGCCAATCGCAATGGTTTGATCTGATTTCCTGATGTTTGCCAAACCGGGAACGCGGTTTATATCAACCAAAAGGGACGGGCGGGACATCCGGAAATTTAGGAGCGGGACTAAACTCTGACCGCCGGCGATGATTTTAGCGTCATCGCCCCCGTCCGCCAGCAGGCGGAGCGCATGCTCAACCGAATCGGCAACAACGTAATCGAAGGAAGGTGGCTTCACGGGCAGTACCGCCGGCCGCGCTCATTGTTCATGTCACCACTTTGCCCCTTTGGTATGACTTTGCGCTCTGCGTCATGGGACAAATCAACACCCCGACCTATCTAGAACAGACAATCCCGCGACGAACCAGCCCTGACGCTCCCGTTCGCTACAGGATGTCGGTCTCGGCGATTGACTTCAGCAAGCCATAAAGTCGTAGGGCTACGAGGAGCTCGACATGACGTTCTGCAACGCTTATGCCAAGCCGTTCTTCAATGGATCTGAGCCGGTAGGCAACGGTGCGCTCATGAACCTGGAGTGCTGCTGCAGCCGCTACGGCATTGCAACCAGCAGAGAAATAGGCCCGGAGAGTGTCGCAAAGTATGTCTTTGCGGGGGTCAGCAAGCAAAGGGCCCAACTGCTGCAAGACCAAGTCACGCACCGCCTGCATATTTGTAGCGAAGACAGCTTCGAGAGCCACGTCCGTGTACCGGGTTATCCGTGCGCCGGTCAAGCGGCCAACTTTATAAGCCCTCCAAGCACGCTGGTGACTGCGCCGGAAACCGGAGAACCCCTTATCAATGGACCCTAGAGCCAAATGTGCACCGTCGGGAAAGTCCCCTTCAATGACTTGCGCGTCGGCATTCTGTCCATCCTTTACCGCCAACCAGCCCAGAAAGGCTCCGCCGGTGCTTTCGAGTACCAAAGGCACTTCGCTGTTGATCAGCGTGGCGGCGAGGTCGATGGTACCCTTTGGATCATTTCCCCAGGCCACCACGGATAAATGTTGTCCTTCAAAGGGGTACCCCGTGTTTGGTCGGGCAGTGCGCCGTCCTGCAATGAAATCCCGCAACTCATTTCTAAGCCGGTGATCCTCCGACTTGTAAAAGAACCGATGCTGTTCTGAACGATACGCGTCGATGACGTTGGCAACTACAACGTCATGCCACCGATGCTGCAACTGAGAGACCCATTTTTGAATTTCCAATTGCTGTGATGCATCCGGGATAAGAGTAGTTGTAAGGTCCAGGAGCACATCCCAGGTCGCAGACTGCAGCACTCGATAGGTATGGATGAGCTCGAGTAGATCCACGCCGGCCTGGGCTGTCTCGCGAGCCTCCAAGGTGGCCTCGGCAAGAAACTTGTCGTCTGGTTCCTCTGACCCGGACAAGGCCCTGCTGATAGATAGCAGGGCCGCGGCCAGCCGCTCAGATCTCCGCTGCGCCAGTGCAGGGTCCAAGCCCACACCAGCCTGAACATCATCATGGAGTCGACGGACCATAGAGTCGGACAGTTGATTTATGTCCGATGTAATGGCGACCGATACTGCCGATAGATGTTGTGTCTGGATCATGTTCCTAAATTCATGCGCCGCCTGAGTCTCGGCGCAGGCGAGCTCTGTTGATAGTCTCAGTGTATGACCATTGAGGAAGGACTGGATGAACTTTCCGTTGCCGTGAAGGCAAGGATTCCCGAAATCTATGACTGTATACGGGCGAGACTGCAGTATGCGTACGAAGACTATTCGACCGCGACACGTAACGCCTCTCTTACCGAGGCGGAATCGGAAACCATCACGGCTTCCTTGCGCGATGTCCTCGAATACATCGGTCAGGGGCGCGTAGGAGCCACTAGGGCTTCCAACGAAACTCTTCGCGAGGTGAGGCTGGCTGCGCGGGCGGGCGTCGACCTTCATCATCTGCTCAGGGGATCTAGGGCGGCCCAAGCCACTTTGTGGGAGTTTGTCTTGGAAGAGGCGCATCGAATCATCGCCGATCCCGTCCGACGGTCAAAGGTTCTGCGGCACGCCAGTGCAAGCCATTTCGCTTGGAACGATAAAGTTTCCGCTTCCATTATTGAGACGTACCAAATGGAGAGCACCGCATTCTCAAGGCAGAGCCAGAACCGGAGGAAGCTATCGACGCTGAGGGCTCTCCTCGCTGGGCTGCCAATCGATTCGACGGTTTTTTCTTATAACCTTTCCGGCCGGCACCTGGCAGCCGTGGTACCTGGCGAAAGCACGGAGGCTGTTGCTCGGACACTGGGCACTGCCTCTCGGATCCGCCCCCTTGTTATCACGGCCGAGGATGAGACCGGCTATATTTGGGCCGAGTGGTCGAATCGGCTGCCCTCACCGCAAGTTGTCCTCGCAAACGCCTTGCCGAAGGACACCAGAATTTCGTTTGGGACTCTGAGCGAAGGTGTGGACGGATTTATAGTTTCCCATAGACGGGCGTTGGAGGCCGATTCGGTTGCCCAAAAACTGGGCACTCAGGTCACTTGGTATGAAGATGTCATGCTCGAGGCGTTGGCTATGCGCGATCTCGCTGCCGTAACCACATTCATCTCCGACGAACTGGGGGGTCTCGGATTGCACCAAGACCCCCCAAGCAGGTTAGTGGAAACCCTCGAAGCCTATTTTGCTTCGGGTCAGAATGCGGCGTCCGCGGCACAGCGCCTCGGAGTGCACAGCCGAACTATCGCCTATCGACTGAAACTCATCGAGGGCAAAATTGGTGCAAGGGGAGTGCTGCGAGATGAATTGCCCGTTGCCATCAGACTTTCGCGGATGGTCGAGGCCATGAAGCTCGAGCTTACTGGGTTGGAGGAATCTCCCGGCCTCCCGCAACCTGCACCGTAAATGAACCTGCTCACGGCGTCGCTGCTAACATCTCCTATTCCACCAAGAACCAGATTTCCTTGAATGGCTCGTGAAACTCCCAGGTAGATGTGTGCCCCTTCGGCAGAAATACCAAATCGCCGGCAGTCACGGAAACCGGCTCTTGGGATGCAAGTGTGAGCGTTGCTGAGCCTTCGACAACGTAGATAATCTCGTTGTCAGTGAGTTCATAGGTTGTTGTGCTCGGCTGCGAAGTGAAGATACCCGTGCCGAACTGGGGAGAGGAAGTGCGTTCGAAAAGCGTGAACCCATGACCATTGGGATTTCCCTCATGGACGGTTACACCGTCCGGCTGCCAGGATTCAAGCGGCGCGGTCGCGGTACTGATCTTCCTGATCTTATCCATTGAGGGGCCACCCTTTCATTGTTGGGGCGACCTTCTTTCCGGCAACCAGAACATCATAGAGCCAGTCTGCCATTTCAAGCCGGGGACGGATTCCAAGGTTGTGGCAGCAGTGATCACCGTCCTTTTCAACCACTAGGTTCAGGTGTTCTGCCGGCACCAATTCGAGGACGGTATCCACGAAGGACAGTGGAACCTCGTCGTGCACCCCGTGCAGGATGTACGTCGGGCATGCGATCTGGGAAAGGACGTCCCGGGTCTCCAAAGCCGCATGGACGTGCAGCCTTGCTTCCTCCAAAGTGTCAACCTTGGAGACGTACTTCCAGCTTTCCTTTGTCAGGGGAGTTTCGAGGTCCCAGTAGTCCAGGTCTGAGAATCCGCCCCAAGAAATGCATGCGGCCAAACGCGGTTCACAGGCGGCAGATTTGAGAGCGTAATTACCGCCCAGGCTCCGCCCCAGCACTCCGATAGCATCATTCCGAATCGCTTCAAGTTTGGTGAGCAGATCCACTACCGCGGACGTGTACTTTTCGTAATCACCCGCAATCCGCTTGTACTCAAACATCTCGCCCTGGCCGGGACCGTCAAATGTGGCAGTAGCCATTCCCCGATCGAGCACAAGATTTTCCATCTGGAAACTTTCCTCTTTTGTGCTCTCAAGACCACCAAGCATGATCACAGCGGGGTGTGGTCCCGGTCCCTCCGGAATGCGCACATAGACGGGCATCGGGATACCGTCGACGACTAGCTCGTGACGCTCTGCAGGCGGGGACAACAGTGGAGCTGCCTTCTGATACAGCTCAACTTTCCGAGCTTGGCCCTTCTGCCGGCGCTCGTCGAACCAGAGGAACTGAGCGTACTGGGCACAGAGTGCGGCTGACATCAGGAGTTCACCGGCGGACAGGTCATGGCCCAGTGCCACTTTCCTTTCCGCTTCCTGCTCATACTCATTTGCGAGACTCATCCAGTAGTCAAACCAGGTGATTTCCTTGGGCCTATCGCGAGCACCCACCATGTCTGAGTAGGAAACGCCGTCAAGGATAAGACGCCCCCAGTTCAGCATTTCATCTTCAGGTTTCACCTGCGAAGTTACAGTCATACCGTTATCTCCCTATAGTCAGACTTCCGTGACCCCGCGCAAGGGGTCTGCGAAATGATCATGCTATGGAAGCTGCGCGAGGGCGCCTACTAACTGCGGAGACTTAGGCCGCGTTTTTGTCAATGCCTGAACATCCAGGCTGGACGGCCCGATGACATACTGAACGCATGATGGCAAAGGCTAAAGCGCTCATCCCTGACAACGGTAGAGCCGGCGCGGACGAGGGCAACAGACAGGCATGGATAGGCCAGGAGGTTCTGCGGCGGGAGGACCGCCGGCTACTCACTGGAACAGCAACATTTGCTGGCGATCTGGGAGTGCCCGGGCAATTGCATATGCGCATTGTCCGTTCAACACAGGCTCATGCCCGGATCGTGTCCATAGACGCCACTGAAGCTGAAAAGACTCCAGGCGTACGAATGGTTATCACGTCTGAGCACACGCGGCACCTGGGTTCGGTTCTCTTGGAAGAGCTGGGATATCACGAAATTTATGAAAACATTGAGGACTTCAGTCACCCCGTCCTAGCAGTAGACAAGGTGCTATATGTGGGGCAGCCGGTGGTTGCTGTACTTGCTGTTGATCCTTATCTTGCCGAAGACGCAGCTGAGCTTGTCTCTATCGAGTATGAGCCGCTCCCGGTCCTCTTGGATCCGGAAGAAGCATTGACCGGTAAGGTCGAGCTCTTTCCGGGGCGCGGCAATGAAGGTGCGCGCATCAAAAAGGCCTACGGCGATATTGATCGCGCCTTCGCCGAAGCAGAGCACGTCATTCGCCACAAGTACGTCACGAACCGCCATTCCGGTGTACCTATGGAACCGCGGGCCGTAGTGGTACAGCCCGACCCAGCAAGGGACACGCTGTTCATCTGGGGCACCGTGCATGTGCATGACAACCGGAGGATCATCGCCAAGATGCTGAATCTTCCCGAGGTCAACGTACGGATGAAACACGTAGAGATCGGCGGCAGTTTTGGGGTGAAGGGCGGAGTCTTCCCAGAAAACGTTGTTGCAGCATGGGCAGCCCGTACGTTGGGAGTCCCGATCAAATGGACTGAGGACCGAGTCGAGCACATGACTTCCACGTCCCATGCCCGGGAAATGGTGCATAAGCTCGAACTCGCGCTCGATGCTGAGGGCAGAATCCTGGGTATGAAGGACGAAATTTTCCACAACCATGGTGCCTATTTCAGGCAGGCGGAGCCGCTAGTCAGCGACATTACTGCCGGCATTGTGTTCGGCCCCTATCGGGTCCCTGCCTACGATGCTACTCTGCACGCCGTCTTCACCAACAAAACACCTGTCGGAGCTTACCGCGCGCCTGGACGCTACGAGTCCACTTTCGCTCGAGAGCGGATCTTTGATCTGGCGTGTGCAGAAATCGGTCTCAGCAAGACGGAATTTCGCCGACGAAACCTTCTTACGGCTGAAGATCTCCCTTGGACACCGGGTCTTGACATCGTCCACGAGCCCTACCACTTCGACTCGGGAGACGTAGTTAAGCATTTCAACGAAGCTCTGGAGGCAGCAAACTTCTCGGAGTGGCTTGAGGAATCCAAACGACTACGGGCGGATGGCCGAAAAGTCGGCGTAGGCCTCGGCGTGCTGATGGATAAGGCAGGTCTGGGGCTTTTCGAAACCGGCGGCGTTGAAGTCAGCCGTGCCGGCCGCGTTACGGTCAAAACCGGAGGTTCCTCGGTCGGGCAGGGAATCGAAACGGTTCTGGCCCAGATTGTCGCCGAAGAGCTACAGATCGCTCCCGAAAACATTGACATCGTCCATAGCGATACAGAGCTTATTCCGGACGGTGTGGGTTCCTGGTCCAGCCGTTCAACTGTTCTTGCTGGAGGTGCTGCCCGCAAAGCTGCGCTTGCAGTTGTGGAAAAAGCCAGACGCTTGGCCAGTGAGATGCTGGAAGCTGATCCGGACGACCTCGAATTAACTGCAGGCAGTTTTAAGGTCAAGGGCACTGATCAGCAAATCTCGCTGTACGAGATCGCAGCGGCGAGGGACCCCTTCACGGCGAGGGCCGACAATGATGAACCCGGCCTAGCAGCGGACGCGGTCTACATGAACAACGCCATGAACTATCCATACGGGGTAACACTCGTACAAATCGAACTAGATCCTGACACAGGCGGTCATAGGATTCTTCGCTTTTCCACTTCCACGGAAGCAGGAAGGGTAATCAACCCCCTGACCACGAGGGGCCAGATCATAGGTGCGGCGGTTCAAGGCATTGGAGGCGCCCTGTACGAGGAGTTCCTCTACGAAGAGGATGGACAGCCGATTACGACGTCGTTCATGGACTACTTGTTGCCAAGCGCTCAGGAGATGCCGAACGTCGACTGTTTTGTAACTGAAGATGCCAAGTCACCGGACAACCCCTTTGGCGCCAAGGGCCTTGGGGAAATTGGCATCATTGCGGCCGGCGCGGCAATCGCTTCAGCTATCGATGATGCCATCGCCGATGGCGTACATACTGACCGTTTGCCAGTCACCCCCGAGCAGATCTTCAGCCGCTGTCAAGGTTTGAACAAAGCAGAACGGTAACTTGTGCAATCCGCCAGTGGGACAACTTCGCTGCTCTTACCAAACTGAACAGACACAACCCGGCGGGTAATCCAAGACACACATGAGAGGTCTACTGATGACTAAGGTTCGACACGTATTTGCATGGCGCGTAGCTGAAGGCAGCAACCAGGAGGAAATTGTTGAAATTCTCAACACTCTTCCCCCGCGCCTAGGTTTCATTCAGGGCTGGGAGATTGGCACTCACTCTGGCGACCCCGGGGATAACGGTGCGCCGTGGGACGGAGTTCTGATTTCTGACTTTGCAAGCTGGGCTGATCTGGACAAGTACTCCACGGATCCCTTCCACCTCGAGGTAGTCGCCACACTTATGCCGATGTTCGCGGACAGGGCTGTGGTTGATTACGAAGTCGAGGCCGTCTGATGAGCCAGACTGCAGACGTAAAGGTCGGGATGAGCCCGTGGGGCGCCGATGACGAGCGGGGCGCACTAAACCTCCTTGACGAGTCTGTACGCGCCGACGTCCTTCACCGGGCCGACCCGTCTCGGGTCTATGACCTCAGTGTTGACTACTTCGTAGGCATGCCCAGCTTTCAGGGAGCCGGTGACCCTAGCTACCAAATTTTCATGAGCCACACCCCTCAAGGCACGGTGGTGGATAACCTCAACGGCGTCGGCGAGGATGTCAACAGGCACGTGTGCTACTCGGGTGACGTCGTCTTCATGTATACCCACACCGGGACGCATATTGACTCGTTGAACCACTTCGGTGTCGACGGACAGATCTACAATGGGTATAAGCCGGAAGAGAATCTGGGCAGCCGGACCTGGACCAAGGGCGGGGCGGAGACGATCCCGCCAATCATCACCCGCGGCGTATTGTTGGATATTGCTGGTCTCAAGAACGTTGACTGCCTCCCTGATTCCTACGCGATCACTGTTGCAGACATCGAAGAGGCACTGGATAAAGCCGGCCTCGTACTGCAGACGGGGGATGTGCCCTTGGTCCGTACCGGACGTATGCGTTACTGGCCGGACGGAACCAAGACTCTTGGAAACCCTCCAGGCCTAAGCCTGGATGCTGCCCGATGGCTCACCAGCCAAAACATTTCCGCAATCGGTGCTGACCAGGAGTGCGTAGAGGTAGGTCCGTCGGAGCATGAGGACAACTGGCTTCCCGGGCATACCCACTTCCTTGCCGAAGCCGGTGTGCCCATGGTGGAACTGTTGAATCTGGAGGAACTGGCAGCGGATGGAGTAAAGGAATTTTGCCTAATCGCTGCTCCTATCCGTCTTCGGGGAGCGAGCGGTGCCCCGATGCGCCCGCTCGCCATGGCACTAAGGAATAACGCATGAGTCCCACGACCGACCGTATCGCGGTAGTTGGTGGTTCGATATCTGGGCTGACAGCAGCGCTGATGCTTCGAGATGCTGGCGTTGACGTCGATGTCTATGAGCGATCACCTCAGCCCCTCTCAGGCTTCGGCACAGGCATTGTCGTCCAGCCGGAGCTTGTTCATTACTTGCTGGAGCAAGGCGTTGAGCTGGACTCCATCAGCGTGCCGTCATCATCCATGGAATATGTGGACGCACTGACTGGAGAAAGAGTCGGATCCGTTCCTGCAGACTGGCGCTTCACTAGCTACGACTCGATATACGGGGGGCTCTACGAGCTGTTCGGACCCGAGCGATACCACACCAGTAAATGCCTGGTCGGCCTAAGCCAAGATTCCGAAACAGTGCAGATGCGCTTCTCAGATGGCACAAAGGCCGAAGCGAACTGGGTGATCGGCGCGGACGGCGGAGCCTCGGTAGTTCGCAAGCGCCTGCTGGGTATTGAGCCCACATACGCGGGCTACGTCACCTGGCGAGGCGTGCTTCAGCCGGGCGAAGTTGCCGACGACGTGTGGAACTACTTTAACGACAAGTTCACGTATGGACTTCTGGACGATGGCCACCTCATCGCTTACCCGATTCCAGGACGGGAAAACGCCGAGTCCCCGCGTCTGAATTTTCAGTGGTACTGGAACGTCGCTGAAGGACCGGACCTCGACGAACTTATGACAGACGTTCGCGGCATCAGGCTCCCGACATCGGTGCACAACAACTCGCTGAATCCCCACAATCTCCGTCAGTTCCACAGTAAGGGCGAGAGCCTCTTCAAGCCCTTCAGGGACCTCGTACTCAACGCCTCCTCCCCATTCGTGACTGTTGTTGCAGATGCCACCGTCGACCGCATGGTTCATGGCCGTGTCCTGTTGATCGGAGACGCGGCGGTGACTCCAAGGCCCCACGCCGCTGCGGGGGGTGCTAAAGCTTGTGATGACGCACGAACCCTTGCCGAAGTCTTCACAAAGAACCATGATCTGCGGGGGTCCCTGCAGAGTTGGGAAACCAGACAGCTGCAGCAGGGACACGCTTATCTCAACAAAGTGAAAAAGATGGCGTCCCGTCTGCAGCACGGGGGAAGCTTTGAGCCCGGAAACCCCGCGTTTGCTTTTGGGCTCCCTAAAGTGGATGAACCATCCGTCGTCACTAATTCTTAATAAGGAAAAACCATCATGGAGATGACCAACACTTTTACCGTGCCCGTACCCCCGGACGAGGCGTGGCCGGTTTTGCTGGACTTGCAGCGAATCGCCCCCATGCTTCCCGGAGCATCCATCACCAGTGTTGACGGTGACGAGTACGAGGGCAAGGCAAAAATCAAGGTTGGGCCCATCACGGCCGAGTATGTCGGCGTTGCCCGATTCATTGAGGTCGATGAAAAGGGCCGCCGCGCGGTAATTCAGGCCCGTGCGAAGGATGCTCGCGGGCAAGGAAATATGTCCGCAACTATCACCGCCCGACTTGAGCCGGAAGCAAACGGCGCCACCGTCATTGTTCAGACCGAGCTGGACATGACAGGTAAAATCGCTCAGTTCGGGCGAGGTGTAATCAATGAAGCGGCCACGGCCATCCTCGGAGTATTCGCCCAACGGTTGGCTGTAGAGATGACTTCAGGAAGCGAGAGCAGCAGCGAAGCATCTGAGCTCTCAAAAACTGAAGCAGCCCTCGGAAGAGAAGTAAAGCAACCTCTTCAGGCAGAATCCGAAGTACTGGACCTCATCAAGCTGGCAAAGGACACGCGGGCCGCCAAAAAGGGCCCTGGCACTCAGGTCGAAGTTCCCGCAGTTGGACAGTGGCTGCCCGCAATCGTTTCCATCGTAGCTGCGCTGATTGCGGTCTTCTCGGCCGGTGTTGCCGCAGGAAGCAACCGAAGGTCTTGAACCTGATGGAAGTGCGCGAACTAGCACCAAGTAGAGGGCAACTTGACGTAGCAGCTGTTCAGGTGAAATTTGACTCAACAGAGCTGCTCGAGGACAGGATTTCGCGTATCCAGGACTTGGTTTCTGGCGTCGGCAAAGCGGACCTGATCGTCCTGCCTGAACTCTGGCTTCATGGCGGGTTCTCCTACGACAGCTGGCGAAAGAACGCCATTTCGCTGGAAAGTGAAGTGTTCACTTTCCTGTCCGAAGTGGCCAGGGACAAGAAGGCCTGGTTTCACGCCGGCTCTTTCATGGTCACGGAACCAAGCAGCGCTGCTTCTGACATGTGGAATACATCGGTTCTTTTTGACCCGACCGGATCCCTCCGGGCGACCTATAAAAAGATCCACCGCTTCGGCTTTTCCGACGGAGAGCCAAAGCTGATAGCAGCGGGAGATGAACCCAGGGTGGTGGAGCTGCAGACAGAACGAGCCACTGCCATCACTGGGCTCAGCACATGCTACGATCTTCGCTTCCCCGAACTATATCGACACATCTCAGCAGAAGGTACGGCGCTCAATGTGATACCAGCATGCTGGCCACTTACGCGAATTCAGCATTGGCAGACTCTGGGTCGCGCTCGAGCAATCGAAAACCAATCCTTTGTCGTGCAATGCAACATGACGGGGGTTGACCAGGAGGTGGAGCTGGGTGGTCACAGTCAGATTGTGGATGGCAACGGAGATATCCTCGCTCAGGCAGACAAAGAGGAAGCCGTTCTCCGTGCAACTCTCAATTTCGATTCACTGAACGAACTGCGAAGTTCGTTCCCGGTGCTGAACGACCGGCGGGCAGATATCTGGGCTGCTAAGGGCAAGACCGTGATCGCAAGCCACTTGTAGGAATAGTAAGGGTCTAATCCGAGCAGACTCGGCCGGGATGTCCTGCCGATTCGGGTAGGGCGGGGCATCCCGGAATCGGCTGTTCTTACGGTTGGTACGGCCGGTGGACGCCCTTCTACTGGCGGTATTCAGCACCTGCATAAGTAGACACCGCAAAAAGCCGCAATGCCACACCTCGAAAACCGACTAGCAAGGCGAGACAATGAGTAACGACAAAGTGACCAAACCGGAAAGTCCCGGTGAGATGGCTGCGCGGCTCAAGGCTGTCAACTATTTGGCTGACGAGGGTCTATCCACCACCGTCTTTCTATCTGTTGCGATGAACAAGCCGCTGCTTGTTGAAGGTGCTCCAGGCACGGGAAAAACGTCCTTGGCCGAAGCAATAGCTAAGATGCTGGCAATCCCGTTGATCCGACTGCAGTGCTACGAGGGCATCGAGTCCACCCAAGCGCTCTATGACTGGGATTTCTCACGTCAGATTCTTTACTTACGCTCACTGGAGGCAGCAAATTCGACAACGAGTGCGGAGGAACTAGAGCAGTCCCTATATACCGAACGTTTCCTGCTGCCTCGTCCGATTCTTCGGGCCTTACAAAGTGGACCGGCCGTTCTCCTCATCGACGAGGTTGACCGAGCTGACGATGAATTTGAAGCGTTCCTCCTGGAAGTGCTCGCATCAAACCAAATATCTATACCCGAATTGGGTACTATCACCGCCAAAGTTCCACCCATCGTGATCCTGACCTCCAACCGGACCCGAGAGTTACACGAGGCTCTGAAACGGCGATGCTACTTTCATTGGATAGACCACCCAGAACCGGCCCGTGAGTTGGAGATCATCAAGACACGGCTGCCCGGCGTGGATGAGAAGCTAGCGCAGCAGGTGGTGGACGTAGTCCAGTCCTTGCGCAATCAGGGACGTTTGCGACGCTCCCCTGGGGTAGCCGAAGCGCTTGACTGGGCCCAGGCTTTGAACCGCCTTGGCGGAAGTGACATCGACGCCGACAGTGCCAGCCTGACAATTGGCGCCCTCTGCAAAGACCAAGACGACCAGGAGCTTATCTTGAACGCCCTAAGAACCGTCTTTCCTACCTAACGTGAACGGTACTGGCGATGTCTTCACAAGTAGGTCTGAAAATTTTTTATGGTTTCGTAGGTGCTCTCAGAGATGAGGGGATGACCATAGGGGCCGAACAGGCCCAGCTTTACCTCGAGGCTCTGAGCGTTTTGGATCTTCAGCGTCGCGACGAGGTCTTCTGGGCCGGACGCGCGACGTTATGTAGGAGCAGGTCTGACTTCGGGCCCTACGACCGGACATTCCGCCTGTGGTTTTCATCGGAATCGCCGATTCCTGTGCCCCTTTCGGAGAGACAGGAAGCAAGCCTTCCCGACGCAGCAGACGGCGACAGCCCTCAGCCGGAATTGGAGCAGCAGATTGCACTGGCTAGCAAAGATGAATCCCTGCAACACCGAGATGTGGCACTCATGTCAGCGGAGGAAAAGAGTTATCTTGCGGAGGCCTTTGCTGCTCTACCTGTTAGAGAACCGCTGAGAAGGGCGCGTTACAAGCGGACCCATCGCCACAAGCGCATCGATCCGGCACACACTGTCCGAGACAATCTGAGGAGAGGCGGCGAACCAGGGCGCCTGCAATATCGCTTCCGAACGAATAAGCCCCGACGAGTCGTCTTGATCGTAGATGTTTCAGGATCTATGGAAGCCTATGCTGACAGCTTTTTCCGCTTCGGTCACCGCCTTTTAGCTGGCGCGTCCGACACAACAGAAGTATTTTCTATCGGCACACGCCTAACCAGAGTGACCTCGGCATTGCAGCACCCGGATCCGGAGGTCGCACTGTTGGACGCTGGACTCGTCGTTCCCGATTGGTCCGGAGGCACGCGACTGGGCGAAGCCCTAGCGGCCTTCATTACCCTGTGGGGACAACACGCAATGCTCAGAGGTTCTGTGCTGGTGATCGCCAGTGACGGATGGGAACGTGGGGATCCCAGGGATCTTGCCCGTCAGGTTTCCCGCCTCCATGGTTTGGCTCATCGTGTTATCTGGGCCAACCCCCACCGCGGAAAGTCTGGATACGAACCTATACAGAGCGGCATTAAGGCCGTTCTCCCGCACGTTGATGCCCTGGTCGCCGGCCACACCATGGCAGCTTTTAGGGACCTAGCAGATCGGATAGCACATGCGTGACGTTATTGAAGCACTGGCAGAATGGACGACGCACGGAGAAACCTTCGCCCTCGCCACAGTCGTCAGCACGTCTAAATCGGCCCCCCGGCCAGCGGGCGCTGCGATGGCCGTAAGCACCCCGGGGGAGGCCGTCGGCTCAGTCTCCGGGGGTTGCGTCGAAGGAGCTGTTTACCAAATTGCGCAGGAGGTCATTGAAGACGGTACTCCTGTTCTGCAACGGTTTGGATATAGCGACGATGACGCTGTAGCCGTAGGACTGACCTGTGGCGGAACAATCGACGTCTTCGTTGAACGAGTCACCAAAGAAAGTTACCCAGAATTACGAACGATCATTCAGGACGTTCAGAAGGGCAACCCCGTTGCCACTGCTACCGTGGTCGAACATGACCAGCCAGAAATGCTGGGTAAGCGGCTAATAGTCTGGCCAGCCCATACTGGCGGGACCCTCGGCAATAACATGCTGGACCATGCGATTGCCGACGATGCGAGAGGCCTGCTGGCTTCGGGTGAATCCAAGGTGCTCACGTACGGTCCCAGCGGGGAACGGATGGAAACCGGAACAAAGGTCTTTGTTTCTTCCTATCAGCCCAAGCCCAGAATGATCATTTTTGGTGCCATCGATTTTGCAGCAGCAGTCGCGCGGGCTGGGTCAATGGTGGGCTTTCATGTGACCGTCTGCGATGCTCGCCCTGTATTTGCGACCACCGCGCGCTTTCCTGGTGCGGACGAGGTGATCGTATCTTGGCCTCACGTTTACCTTCAGCAGGAAGTGACACAGGGAAAGGTGGACAACCGCACGGTCATCTGCGTTCTTACCCATGATCCCAAGTTCGACGTCCCTGTCTTGGAAATCGCCCTGCGGCTGGAGGGGGCATGCAGGCCCTCCTACATAGGCGCTATGGGCTCACGAAAGACCCATGAAGATCGGCTAAACCGCCTTCTGGAGGCTGGAGTGATAGAGCGGCAAATTGCCGAGCTTCATAGTCCCATCGGACTTGATCTCGGCGGCCGGACACCGGAGGAAACAGCAGTGTCAGTTGTGGCCGAAATAATAGCCAAGCGTTGGCAGGGGAGTGGCCGCCCTCTGCGCGACTCCACTGGCGCTGTGCACTCGGATCCGGCCTAGCAATGTCCAACCTTAAAGAGCTAGCAATGCAACCTTCTGAAGACAGCCGAAGTTGGCAAAACCCGGTGGACAACAAGACCATGGCAGTTTCAAAGTCAGTAGAAAATCCCGCACCCGGCAACTTCGACGAAAGCCAGCTATTTGATCTGCAAATGTTGGGGCAGGGTGACCAGATCCAGGTGTGTGAAGATGGCACGTTACCCTACTCCGGCGTCGTGGACACGAGCGCTCCTTCCCTTGGCATCATCTGGATTCGCCTAGAAGGGCTTGGGGAGAGAAGGCTAATCTTTTGTACTGACTATCGACTGCGTCGGGATCGCACCAAGCAATGGGATCTGACAGTCCTTCCATCTTGCGAACAGGAACCTCACGGTGGGTGACACGGATTTGCCGTGTGTGACGGGAGTGTTGCTGGCCGCCGGCGCCGGAAAACGTCTTGGGCGTGGTCCGAAGGCGCTCCTGCCATACCGCGGACGAACCCTCGTTGAGGACGCCGCCGAGACAATGCTTGTCGGCGGCTGTCATGAGGTAGTAATTGTTCTTGGAGCGAATGCACAAGCGGTGTGCGCCCGTGCAAACCTTGAGCCCTATCGGATAGTGGTGAACCATGACTGGTCCTCAGGTATGGGAAGTTCCTACCTTGCCGGTGATGCTGCTGCACATACAAAGAACCACATCCTCGTGGCTCTGGTAGATCAACCAGGGCTCAGCGTCACCACTGTTGGCCGGCTACTCGTCTCCCACCGGCCGGGGCGCATCAGTTCGGCTGCGTACTCATCGTTAGACAGCCCTCGGGTGCTCCGAAGAGGTCATCCAATGGTCATCGATGCAGGACTTCGGCCAGCAGTGGCCAGTACCGTTTCCGGTGATGCCGGAGCCAGGGTTTTCTTACGCCAGAAACCGTGGCTCGTAGATCTTATCGATTGCAGTGATGAATCTACCGGTGAGGACGTAGACACCGTCGAGCAGATGTATCGCCTCCTGTAGGACGATGCCCCGCAGCCTGCACCCCACCTATTTCTCGTGGGTCTCAAAAGCACGTTTAGGTTGATTCTCTGAACAGAAGGACGTTCCACTATGGCTTTCCTATTCCGGATGGATCGACTACGTACGGCACTATTTGGCAGCGGACAGACAGAATGTGCCGAATGCAAGCACCCCTCTCGCGACGACCAATGGACTTGGCTGGGAAGAATGACCGACCTGCCGCCTTCCGGTCTTGGTCTCTGCCAGGCAGCGGACACAAAGGGCGGAAGGTGTCTTTGCGTGAATAAAAGCCATTGTCGGTGACGGGCCAAAATTGAACCGTTCCTACGGCTTGGAGTTAACCTCAGCGACTTAGGAGTTTCATCGGTAGACCTAATATGTGTCTAGGAAGTCCAGTGCCTCCGATGCCCGATATGAGCAGTTGGTGAAACTGTGCATGGCAATCGCGCAGCGTGCCGGTTGTGGACATCAGCCATATATCGGGCAATGTGTGGCGCTACGGGACACGGTGGACGTTCCGGAAGTGGCGGCGGATGATCCAGGAGGGTGACCTCGACCGAATCTGATTCCACGAGAGCATGGGAACATGGCCCGCACGAATGGCGAGTGGTCCGCGTTAGAAAGGGCTGACTGTGACAGGTTTGGAAGCTGCGGAATGCGTTGTTTCCCATCCAGGTGGTGAAGCTTAGTCCGGGGCCGGCGCGTCGGGTTCGTGAGGTCGAGGAGACGCTGGGACTGCTGTTGCGCTGCAGCCCTGTCCACATATTTCCCAGGGTCAGCCGTCGCCCTTCGAGCAGGTGAAATGGTTCAGCCTTCGCATTCGGTGCAATACTTGTTTCCGTCCCTTTCCTTGGCGAGCTGGCTGCGGTGGTGGACAAGGAAACAGGACATAAACGTGAATTCGTCAGACTGGATGGGAATGACCTGGACCAGCAGTTCTTCGTTGGAAAGGTCAGCGCCGGGCAGTTAGAAAGCCTCGGCGAGATCGGTCTCATCGATGTCGATGACGGCCCCTTTCGGGGCGACACTGGCCACCCGTTACCGCCAACGACCATGCATCCTTCGTCCCGGCCCCGCCAATGGACTGGATCGCTGACCCGGTTGGGGATCGGCTTACGGACGAGGTTCCCCTAGGGGGCGACGTCAAGCTTGGTGTTGCTGTGTTTGGAATGGAACCGTTAGGTCCGGGGCATGAATTGGACTTGGATGTGCTTGAGCTCAGTGCGGGGAAGCACAGCGGTCACCACGCCGCCGCCTGCCAGTTGGGCTCCGATACCGTAGACGAACGGGTCCGTATCGACCTCTGCACCGGGCATATCGACTCCGTTGATGACGGTCCTGGCCTGGCTGTTGACCATCCGGCCGGTAACTGTGGGGGCGTGCTGGTCCCACGGGTTGCTGCCCGGCCAGAGCTCTTGCCGATATTGGTTCATGAGGATGTGGTTGACATGGTCAACCAACAGGCTTCGAACCGAAGAACGCTCGGATGGATCACGGTGCCAGGTGGTTCGCACGGCCTCCTCAAGTTGCGGGTAACGCAGGCGCTCCACGTACTCGATCAGCCAAGGGGGCCGCGGCCATGGCGGAACTTCCTCGATCGATCTGCGTGTCTTCTCGTTGAGGTCCGCGAGGTTTACCGGGTCTGAGTGGTCATCCGGGTTTCGCCAGAGCGTATAGGTGATGCTCGCCGTCATCTCGTTGTACCCACGATCATCTTGGCCATAGGTCACACCAACGCTGTCGGTGTCCTCCAACGATGGTTGAGGCGCGAGCCCCATCACCGGAATGGGCATCAGCTTCAGGCGCTCGGCCCATCCGGCCCGCGGGTCAGGAGCGTCTGAGGGGAGAATTCCGGCCACTCGCATACCTCGACGATGAACCACACGAGGGCGCCTGTAAATGGGAATTGGGTTTGGTACAACACCAAGCACGAACACTCCGGCATCGCCCTGTTCTCCTCAGCGCAAGTCCACGACGGCACATGGAAAAGCATTCGGAAGGAACGCGACCAAACCCTGCAACGCTACTACGACCAGTACCCGCACAGATTCCGAGACCGACCCACCACACCAGCACCGCAAACCTACGTAGGAATCAACCTTCCCGAACCAAACAAACAACCAGCCCACTGACTCCACACAGCTTGAAGGCCTGCGATATGCCCCCATCTCGCATCAGAGGCCGATGGTGCTTTCGCCAGCTTTCTCTCCACGTCCCAACGGCCCAAGATCGTACACCTGTTGCTGTGGGCCGGAGCAGCGGGCTGCCGTCACTGGTGGTAAGGCGAAGAAGGGAACATCTGAGCGGTAAAACTGTGGGAAGGACGTCACCTCCGACGCCAAGAACGTCCGCAGCGTCCGCGACATCCACCGCGGTCAAAACCGATTTTTGTGCGGCGGCGCCGACACGTTTGACACATCGACGACCAGCGAAAAACAAGACCGCCTAATTGCACACCCTCACTTCTCGATTTCGCTTGCACAAGTAGTCCTAAGAACACCGACGGGATGAGGCGGGTTCTGGGGAAGCCATTGTCCGTGACAGCAGCACCGCTAACTTGCTTTCGTTGGCTGCTCAATCCGTTTCCGGCAAGTTGCAGAATCTGCAGGGGTGCTCTTCGCAACCAGAACCGGCAGGTTCAAGGGCAAGACGCGGGTGCTGTCCTGGGGTGAGGGTGCGTAAGCGGGGATCTAAAGTGTGCCCGTCCGGAACGGCGGCTGTCATCATGGGGTAACCTTTCTGTTCCTCGAGGCCACGCGTTGGTGGACGAGGGTGTTGAGGGACAAAGGGAGCTCGACTGCTGATACGGAAGGCTCCTATGTAAGAGCAGGGATAACCGGAGCAGGAACCGGGGCGAGTCGCGTCAGCCGATTTTGCTGCTCACAGGTGCACTCAACAACAAGCCCTGTTCTTCGACATTAGACGTTCGGGAAGCGGCAGTCATGATAGGGAAAGCCAAAAACAAGAAACCCTTTTGTCTGATTCCTTGGATCGCAAGTAGAACCTGCTCTTTGGAAGACGCCCTTCGCAGGGTGTATGAGCGGTGCCCTAGACAATGTCCGTCACTACGACAGCCTGGAACGAGGAACTCGTGAATGACGGAAGTCTTCAGTCGGATCTGTCCGAGAAGGAGGGCCAGGCTTGAAACGCAAGCCAGAAGGCAGACAGATCCGCTGACGACGCGATATCCCGCCCGGTGATCTCTTTGATCCGGGTGAGTCTATAGGACAAGGTCTGCCGGTGGATGCCAAGAGCGGCTGCCGTTTCATTCCAGCGACGGTCATTGGCAAGGAAAGCAAACAGCGTTTCACGCAGAACAGTTATTTTAGGATCCGTACCCGCGAGTCTACCTAATACCTGTTGGACTATGGCCGAGGCTTCCTTTCTAGAGCGGGTTAGTAGCGATACCGGGACCCCGGTGAAGTCCGTCCATAGACCGTTCGTCCCACCAGATGAAAAGATCTTTGCGGCTTCATCCGCAGCAGCTTTAGCATCCCGCAAGTCGAGGTAGGTTGACGATACCCCGGCCCGGACGTCGAGGCCGTGGAGCAAGTTCCGGACGTCATTTCGACTCTGCTCAGGCATCAGGATAAAAAACGAGCTGCTTCCGGGCCCGGCCAGAACTGGCAGTGACTTGATGGACGCGGCCCGGGCTACCTTTTCGCTATCTTCCAATGCCACTGCAACGAATTGATAGCCTGACGAAGTACCGCTCGGACCCAGAATGCTCCCCAACCCATCAGGGCTACGCCCTTCAAAAATGGACGCAAGCATTTGAGTCGACCGTTCGGAACGGCGGCGAAGTGACCGTAGAAGTTGGCTCAACGCGACATCTATCACCTGCAGGACATGGATTAGCAGGAAGCTGCTCACCTCTTCGCCGGGATATTCGGAAATCATGAGCCTGGAGTCGCTGTCCCCCGGGAGCGCATAGGTACGTTCCCGGACGGACGTGGGCATAAATTCTAGCGGTGCCCCTTCTACAATCGTTAGGCCGGTTTGCACATCGAAGACGCTGAGACCCGCCCTTAGAAGAGCCTGTAAGTCGTTCATCATCCGTAACGGGTCAGTACGGGCGTAAGTGGACAACTGATAGAGCTTGCTCAGCTTGAGTACTTGCATGGTTTGGGTGGTTGCGGTAGCAGCGGCAACTGTTCTCCCAATTGCTGCGAAGGGAGTGGCCTGGTTCGTGAGAAGTACAGGAAAAGAACGTCTGTCTGCTTCTTCGTATAGTTCCCGAGTGAGTGGGGGGAGGCTGTTGTGATCCCCCAGGGCAACACCGGAAAGGCCGGCCTCGTCGAGTTTGACAATGAAGTTCCGTTGTTCCACGGCACTATGCGGAACACACAGGCCCACTGTCATGAGTAACTCGTGCGGACCAAGCCAGCGGTCGGGATCACTCAACTCGCAGCTGTGCGCCCATAGAACCTGCCGGTCAAGGCCGCCGGCGCCAGAAAGTACCTTCATACCCAGGCTTTGAGCGGTAACGAGGTCCCTGACCGTCAGCACTTGCTGTTCCATACGGGCATCTTAGTACTCGTGTATGAGGTAACTCTCTAGTACGCCAACACGAATATTTCGCAAACTTTGGTCTCTTGTCGAGTTTTGGCTCACGGAACGGATGCGTAAGGTGTGTCACACGCAGGCAGCCATGACCCTTAGGGAGCTTTGTAGGCACCGTGCACTGACCTGACACCGGCCACACAAGTATTCCCACAGCATCGGAGCGTGGCCGTCATTTGTGAGACCAGCTCGACTCAACCCCTCCCGCTGGTATCGAACGCTGTTAGAAGGCTAAACAGCTTGAACAGCCGAAAACATTGCTGGCGAACTGGCTCGGTGAGCATACAAGACTGAATTGGTCGCAACCACAATCCGAACCCAAGTCGCCATCTGGTAGGTGCAAGGGCGCATCTTCCCAACCGACTTCTTCGACAGGTTCGAAGAAGCCGCTTAAGCGTCGTGGTCGTGTGACCGCGACTCACCTGAAAGGCGTACACCTTTGCAATCTTCTTCTTCTGATATCACAGGAACATCGGCGGACGGTGGCCAAGCACCACCTCCTCAAGATATAGCCCATGCAGATCTACAGTTGGGACACCTCACCGGCCCGCAGGTGATGGGGCTTTCAATATCCTCTTTTATTCCCGCCGTCGGTCTTTCAGCAGTCCCCGCTTTCCTCGCCGCCTACACAGGGCGTTCGTCGTGGCTGGCTATGGCTGCCTCCGTTGTGGCATTCACCATCATTGGGTTATTCGTTACTGCGTTCGCCCGACGGTTTATAGGAACTGGGTCGCTCTACTCCTATATTCGGCACGTGTTTGGCTCGTGGAGCCCGCTCGTCATCGCGGCGGCGATGGTCCCAGGTTACATCGTTGTAGTCATGGTCCTAGTCGTCTCACTGGGTCTCTATGTCGGAAGTTTCCTCATGTCCGTGGGCGTTTCTAGCGCAGCAGGACCAGAGATACAACTGGTAATTTACGTCTTAGCGGCGCTGATAGCTATGGGGATCGCCTATCGAGGATTGGACGTATCAGTCCGTTCCAGCGTCATCCTCACGGTCGTTTCTGTGCCCGTTATGTTGGTCATTACCGTGGCAACGGCATTCGGCGGAAATGTTGACCTGGCGAGCCAGCTTAGTCTCAGCGACTTCACCTTCAACAGTTTCCTGCAAGGTCTAGCAATAGGCTCGACGTTCTTCATCGGTTTCGAAAGCAGCGCGGCCCTTGGCGCAGAAACCAGAAACCCTACCCGCGCGATTCCTCGGGCAATCATGGTGATCCCCGTCGTCCTCGGTATGGCCTTCCTTGCTGCCACAGTTATCCAGGTGCCGACTCTTGTCGATTCTGCTGACCAGCTTGCCCTTGGTGTCTCACCGAATGCGGTGCTTGCTGAAGCAGCAGGGGTAGGTTTTCTATCGAACATCAGCGACCTGGTTCTGGCTGCTGCCGTCTTTGCCAGCCTGATTGGATTCTTCAACTACGGGTCGCGAGTCGTTGTCAGCGCGGCTTCTGACGGCCTCCTGCCTTCTGCCTTAACCAAAGTCAGCAAGCGTTACAAGAGTCCGCTGGCAGCCATTGCCTTCCTTGGAGTTCCCTCGCTCGTTGGCCCCCCTGTAATGCTCTGGCTGACATCATCCACCCCCCTGGAAATTTACGGATACATTGCCACCCTGTTGGTCTACTTCTGGGTAATTCCATACTTCCTCATCTGCATCGGCGGTGCGGTGTTGCTAAATCGCCTCAGTCCGCGGAAATCGGTTCTGGTAAACATAGGCGCTGCTCTGGCGTCGGCAACTGTTCTGTGGCTCTATGTAAACGGAATCTTGTACCCAGCGCCGGGGCCCCTGAGCGCATTACCCTATGTAATGATCGGAACAGTCGCGGTGTTCCTCGTCGGCTTTGTGGCATCTGTCCGCAGCAAAAGAAGGACCTCGATTTCCGCCTAGGGCGCATTGCATGATCTCCCTAGGAGTCAAGGCGCAGGTTGCATAAACTGCAGCGGCGAGTAGCGCCCGCTCCCAAATAGCGCGCAATTAGGAGGCTCCCGTCCAACCCCGGCCGGGAGCCTCCTGCTACCACAATGAACCTTCTAAAAGAGACCCACGAGGACAGTGAGCTGAAGGGAGCCATGCTTCGTTCCCCGCATCTGTCCGAACAGATGCGGGGAACATCCAACAAGGACCCATTGTGAAATTGGGAACTTCACCGGGGCTGAATCCAACGGGCCGTTGAAGGTGGGTGGTACCCGCTGAGTTTGGGCCCGGGAAGCAGCAGCACGTCGACAGGTACTGATTGAGCAAGCCATGTGACAGCGGTTGAGGGTCTAAGACCAGCACGATGTAGGCGGTCCATGAGCTTGAGGCCAGGCCTCCTTTTTGCCGAGCTGATCACCTGGGTATAGCTGCCAGCGATGCCACCTCCGGTCGCTGGCTTCATGCATTTCTTCCGGCGCTGGCGCGAAGGTGAGGGGCAGTGGCAAAACGACTCCCTCGAAGGTTTTGCGTCCCCAGCCCAGGCCACGCTCCGCTCGGCAGGCTGCAACGCAAGCCGCCCCACCACTGTGACGTATCAAAGTCGCAGTTTAGACCTTAGTACCAAAACCATGGTCTTTTCAGACAAACACCGCATGGAAGGGGCCCGTTCTGGCGCGTATGGTCAACACACGATGCAGGTGCAGCTGGCAGGCGTAGGCCTATCTATAGGCACTGCCCGAACCGTCCCTCCTCGCAAGGGCACCCCCACGTACGAACCTCCCCCCTAGGAGCCCCATGGAAAACGCCCAATTCCGCCAAGTAATTCTTTCACTCAGCTGCAGAGACAGGATTGGAATCGTTCACGCTGTCTCAGGCTTCTTGGTATCCCATGGCTGCAATATTCTTGCCAGTCAGCAGTTCGACGATGCCGCGGAACGCAGATTCTTCATGCGCGTGCACATCTCCTGCCCAGCAACTGTATCCATTGGCGATCTGAAAAGCGCGTTTCTAGCGGTGGCCTCCACATACGAGATGGAGTGGACCTTGGTCGACGCCTCTGATCGACCCAAGGTTGCACTGCTGGTTTCCAAAGCCGAGCATTGCCTCAACGACCTGCTCTTCCGTTGGCGCTCAGGACAACTCAAAGTGGATTTTCCATTCATCGCCTCGAACCATGCGACTCTTCAGCCAGTTGCAGATGCCCATGGAATCCCCTTCTTTCACATTCCGGTAACGCCGGAAACCAAGCAGGAAGCAGAGGAACATCTGCTGGCTCTCCTTGCAGAACATGAAGTGGAACTGACCGTTCTAGCCCGGTATATGCAGGTCCTTAGCGACAATCTTTGCCGCGAACTTGCTGGCAAGGCCATCAATATCCACCACTCATTCCTTCCAGGGTTTAAGGGCGCCAAACCCTACCACCAAGCATTTGACCGCGGGGTGAAACTCGTTGGGGCGACAGCACACTACGTCACCGCCGAACTGGACGAAGGACCAATCATCGAACAGGAAGTTCTTCGAGTTGGACATGACTACAGTCCAGCTCAACTCGCAGTGGCAGGGCAGGATGCTGAGCGACTTGCACTGTCCCGTGCCGTTCAATGGCACGCGGAACAGCGGATCCTGCTGAACGGCCACCGCACCGTCGTCTTCAACTAAGCACAACTACCCTTGCCCAGAGTCGTACATCGACCTGAGTAGAAATGAGACCCTGATGGACAGGCTTGTCGACCGCGACATAAGCGCCAGCATGTTTACAGCTACTTCCCATGACCCGTTGCCGACCCACGTCCGTACAGTCGTGGTCGGTGGCGGCATTATCGGTGCCAGCATTGCCTACCACCTTTCAGCTGCGGGTGAGAACGACACCCTACTTTTGGAGAGCAACGTCCTGGGCAGCGGCACCTCTTGGCACGCCGCAGGCTTGGTCACTGGAGCGCGCGGGACCACGACTATGACAAAGCTGGCCAAGTACGGCTTGGACTTTTATAGCCGGCTCGAGCAGATGTCCGGGCTGGACGTCTCATTTCAGCGTTGCGGGTCCCTCAGTGTTGCGCGAACCGCCGGTCGCGTTGACGAGCTTCTTTATGCAAAGGACGTGGCCGACCAGCAGGGCGTAAGAACTGAATGGCTAACTGAGGACCGATACAAGGAATTGTGGCCTCTCGCAACCTACTCAGGGGTTGCCGGAGCGCTCCTGCTGCCTGACGATGGTCACATCAACCCGGGTCACGCAACAGTGGCTCTCGCTAAACTCGCCCATAGCCTTGGGACCCAAATACGCGAAAACGTTGCCGTACACAAGGTACTTCGTCAGGGCGATCTCGTCGTCGGCGTACTCACGGATCAAGGAATCGTGCACTGCGATCGGGTGATTTTGGCGTGCGGTTTGTGGACTCGTGATCTCGCGGCCACCGCCGGGGTGAAGGTCCCCTTGTACGCCGCCGAACACATCCACGTCCGATCTGCAGAAATTGACGGGGCTGTCCCTGAGCTGCCCGTATATAGGGATCTAGACAACAGCTACTACATCCGTCACGAGGCCGGGAGGCTCTTGGTTGGCGCATTCGAGCCTGACGGGCTTCCACGCCCCGTTGAGGAGATTCCCTCCAACGGCTTCGCCGAGTTCGGACCGGAGTGGGAACACTTCGCTCCGATCAGAGCGAAGGCCGAAGGGGTAGTGCCGGCACTTGCTTCGGCGGGATTCGACCGATTCCTGAACGCTCCCGAAAGCTTCACCCCAGACGCCAACTTTGCCGTGGGTGAAACCTCCGAACTTTCCAATCTCTTCGTGGCAGCAGGCTTCAATTCTCAGGGGATTATCTTTGCTCCCGGCATAGGTAAGGAGCTGGCGGAGTGGGTCATTTCAGGTACGCCCGGTTTTGACTCATCCGCGGTGGACGTGCAGCGCTTTTCGGGACACCAAAACAACCGAAACTATCTCAAGGCCCGAACTAAGGAGGGCCTTGGTCGACTTTATGCAATGCACTGGCCGAACTTGCAGATGGAAACTGGCCGCAACGTCCGTCGAACGCCCCTTCACGCGCGCCTCGCTGAGCTCGGGGCCTGCTTTGGTGAAGTTAACGGTGGGGAGCGGGCAAACTGGTACGGGGCCCCGGGAACCTCTCCCACCTACGACTACAGCTATGGACGCCCGAACTGGTTCGACCGTGTCGCCGAAGAACATAAAGCGGCGCGTGAGGGCGTGGTCCTTTTCGATCTGAGTCCTTTTGCAAAATTCGAAGTTGCTGGTCCTGATGCTCTTGAGGTGTGTCAGATGGCCGCAACAGCAGACATCGACGTCGAGACCGATAAAGCGGTCTATACCCTCTTCTTAAATGACCGAGCGGGGATCGAACTAGACGGAACCATCACTCGTCTTGGCCTTGACCGGTTCTTGGTCGTTACCCCGTCATTTACCCAGCAAAAGACGGCAGCATACCTCAAACGAATCGCTCGGGGTAAAGCGGCCGCGGTATTTGACTGCACGGCGGCTCTGGCCACAATCGGAGTCATGGGACCGAAAAGCCGAGAACTTCTTAGCAGGATTTCGCCGGAAGACTGGTCCGACGAAGCACAGAGATACACCCACGGACGCATGGTAGAAATTGCAGACGGCTATGCGTACAGTTTGCGCGTGAGCTTCGTAGGCGAATTGGGCTACGAGTTGTACCCAAGTGCCGACATGGCAGTCAACGTCCTGGACGCGCTGTGGGAAGCAGGGCAGGATCTTGGACTCAAATTGGCCGGATACCACGCCTTGGATTCACTGCGCAGCGAGAAGGGATTCAGGCACCTGGGTCACGACATCGGGCCCATTGACGATCCCTATTCGGCAGGCCTTCGTTTCACTATCTCGATGGACAAACCGGGAGGCTTCCTAGGCAAAGACGCCCTCCTCAAGCTCGACCCCACAGCGCCCGATCATCGAACGGTGTATGTAGCACTGGAAGACCCCGATCCGGTGTTCGTACATGACGAGACCGTATACTGTAACGGCCTTCCAGTCGGACGCATGACGAGCGGCAGCTATGGCCACACGCTGGGACGCGCAGTCGGAATTGCCGCTCTTGAACCTGATGCAGATCTCTCCGGTGACTTCGAGGTCCAGTGCAAGGGACGGCTTTACCCCGCGAAGGTCTCCCGGCGGCCGTTCTACGATCCAAAGGGCGAACGGCTCCGCGGTTAGGAGCGACATCCCCCTCGACCCCCCTTGGCCCAGATATCGCATGGTTCGGCCTCTGGACAGATGAAAGCCTCACGGGACCACTACAAAGGAAGGCCTATGGCCAAGAACGTCATGCACGAACCGAACCCGTTGGAGAACGTCGGCAACATCCTGGACGGCAGGGCAACCGCTCGTGCCGTGAAAACCGAACTCGCGGGTCGAATTGCAGCATTGAAGGACCATGGCAAGACGGTTGGCTTGGGAACGATCCTCGTTGGTGATGATCCTGCAAGCCATTCCTATGTAGCGGGGAAGCATAGAGACTGTGCGGAAGTGGGGATTGAATCCATTCGTCGGGACTTACCGTCGACAATCTCTCAGAGGGAATTAGAGAGCGTTCTTGATGAGCTGAATAAAGATGCCAGAACCACAGGCTACATAGTCCAGCTACCACTGCCCCCACATATCGACCAAAATGCTGTCTTGGAAAAAATTTCCCCTCAAAAGGATGCAGACGGACTACATCCGATCAACCTTGGAAAGCTTGCACTCAACGTTAGCGGCGACCTCACCTCTCCTCTACCCTGCACTCCAAACGCCATCGTGGAGCTCTTATCCCGACACGGGATCGCTCTCAACGGTTTGGAAGTGCTTGTCATCGGTCGAGGAGTGACAGTGGGCCGGCCCCTGGGGCTACTGCTTACACGGCGCGCTATCAACGCAACCGTCACTTCAGCGCATACCGGTTCGGCTGATCTCCCCAAGCTGCTAAAGCGCGCAGATGTTGTCGTGGCCGCTGCCGGTGTACCGGGGATCGTGCAAGGTAAACACCTGAAGCCGGGGTCAATAGTCTTAGACGTAGGAGTGTCACGGATCCTTGACGCCAGCACCGGCAAAGCCGCCCTCCAAGGAGACGTCGATGCCGACACTATGCAGGTCGCCGCCTGGATCTCACCCAACCCCGGCGGTGTTGGTCCTATGACCCGGGCGATGCTTCTTGTAAACGTCGTTGAGGCGGCCGAACGGGATCTTTCGTATGCGTAGAAACGCCCCGCCAGGACCACCCTTCGTTTGCAGACCAGGTATGGAAGGAGGGCATTAACCATCTGGCCCCTTCTTTTACTGGCGATCGCTGCGGAAGTAGCAGCTACCAGTCTGCTCCCTCAAACAAACGGATTCAGGAAACTCAAGCCGACTGTGGCAGTCGCCTGCCTATACACGGTTGCCTTCGCCCTCTTGGCTCAGATCCTCAAGTTCACCGACATCGGAATTGCTTACGCACTTTGGGCCGGCCTGGGAACTGCGTCTGTAGCAGTTATTGGCGTCCTGTTCAGAAATGAACGCTTCAGCTGGAAACATGCCATCGGACTGGCTCTTGTGGTCACGGGCGTGGTCACCCTCAACCTCCAAGCCGGTCAATGACTCAAACTCTGCCTCCCGAGTTCAGACCATGAAGGCTGATAATCGGGGGCATGAGTAGCTATGCACGACGAACTCCAGTCAGGACGGTCTTGAACTTTTGCACAGCGATTCGGCAGATCATCACAGGAGAGGCAGGAAGCGTGGCGGCTGACAAAGGTAACAGGGGGCAGAAACGTGCGCCGTTACTTCATAGACATCGCCTTCATGCTTGGTTGTATCTTGGAAGTGCCATAACCACCGAGGTGACTGGCACAGTAATTCTCGACTTTTCCGAAGGCTTTCAACTCCCGGCACAGACAACCGCGGCCATGGCACTATACGCCTTTTCCTTCTTTCTGCTAACCCGCGCGCTTAGGGCAGTACCACTAAGCGTCGCTTATGCTACGTGGTCTGGTCTAGGCACAGTAGCCGTTGCCTTTGCTGGCGCGATTATCCACGGAGAGGCAGTCACTTTGGGAAGGATAACAGCCATTACTGCAGTGATCGGGGGCATCGTTATATTGAACCTTGCCACCACGCGCCAACACTCGGCACGACGCAAAGACGTCTAAGAGGTTGGGTACAGCCGATGTTCCGCGTCTTCTCATAGCTCGGGAGAGCCGGCGCTCGGCGAACTCAAGGAAGTCGGGCTAGGTGACGAAGCACATCGGACTATCCGGGCCGCTTGAAGAACGGCGCCAAGGGTCAGATCATGGACTTGCGAAGGATTGTGCCTGACCCCTCTCGGAAGGGGTCCTTTATTTGCAGTATTTAGACGACTGTGCTGGTCAACGTACCAATTCCCTCGAGACTGATTTGTACGCAGTCTCCGGGGTTAACAGCTGCGAAGGTACCCGGCGCCCCCGTCATCACGATGTCACCAGGCTTCAGAGTCGTCCAGCGAGTGACATACACCAGGCAGTCCACGACGCTCGTGGGTAGATTGAATGTCCCGGAATTGGCCCTAACCTCGCCGTTCACTCGCACGGTGATGTTGACCTTTTCAGGATCCCTAATGTCGGTCTCAATCCAAGGTCCAAGAGGTGTGTAATTGATACCGGCTTTGGCTTGGAAGAGTTTTTCGTCGATAAGTCCTTGGTCGGCGTTCGTGACATCATTCGCGATCGTGTACCCCAGCACATGGTCCATCGCCTCTTCCGTGGTGAGACCGGCAGCGCGTTTACGAATAACAACTGCCAACTCGCCCTCCACGTGGACTGCCCCAGCGTCCCGAGCCGTCTTTATCTGATCACCCGGGTTGGCCAGGGTATGTACGGATTTGTGCCATGCCTATACGGGAAGCGGATGCTTATTGGTAGGGCGGTTATGGCTCATTCCTATGAGGACGGACGGACGTACCGGGGCGAGTAGCTTCGCACCATCCGCCGGTGTGACTTGCCCAGTGAAGGATATGACTTCGGCAAAGGGGTCTTCCAGATGGTGCCACTCACCGTTCCGAAATACTGCATGCCGTGGGCCTGCGCTCGTTTGTATCCTAGCAAGTCGCATTATTCACTGGTTCAGACGGCATGTAAGCCCCTACCAGTCGTTCAGTTCTCGTAGGGATCGGCGATGCCGATGTATTGGGTGGTGGTGTATTCGGCGATACCTTCGGACCCGCCTTCGCGGCCTAGCCCTGATTGTTTAACGCCACCAAAGGGGGCGGCGGCGTTGGAGATGATGCCCGCGTTGAAGCCAACCATGCCAAACTCGATCTGCTCCGCCACCCGCAGGAGCCGGTTAAAGTCGCGGCTGTAAAGGTAGGCCGCGAGCCCGTATTCCGAGGCGTTAGCCAGTTTGATTGCGTCCTGTTCAGTAGTGAAGGTGGTGACAGGAGCGACGGGTCCGAAGATTTCCTGGCCGAGGATCGCCGCATTGTTGGGAACGTCGGCGAGGACGGTGGGCTGATAGAAGTAGCCTGGTCCGTCCACGGGGGCCCCGCCGGTGACAGCGACAGCGCCGGCGTCCACCGCAGCAGTGACTAGGGCATGGATGTCGTCGCGAGCACCGTTATTGATCAGCGGGCCGACCTGACTGGCAGGGTCCGTACCTCGGCCGGTGGAGAGGGCACCCATCGCGGCTGCGAACTTCCGGGTGAATTCCTGCGCCACGGATTCTTGAACGAGGAACCGGTTGGCTGCTGTGCAGGCCTCGCCCATGTTCCGCATCTTGGCCGCCATTGCCCCTTCTACAGCTTTGTCCAGGTCTGCATCTTCGAACACGACGAACGGAGCATTTCCACCCAATTCCATGGAAGTCCGCAGGACATGTCGGGAAGCGTCTGACATCAGGCGCTTGCCGACCGGAGTGGACCCTGTGAAGGAAACCTTACGCAGCCGGGAATCTTTCAGGAGTGGCCCGGATATCCCCGACGCCGAGGAGGAAGAAACGACATTGAGAACTCCTGCAGGAAGGCCGGCCTCCATCATCGTTTGGGCAAATAGCTGCGAAGTTAGCGGCGTCAGCTTTGCTGGTTTAAGAACCATCGTGCAACCAGCGGCGACCGCGGGAGCAACCTTGCGAGTAGCCATGGCCAACGGGAAATTCCACGGCGTTATCAGCAGGCAGGGACCTACGGGTTT
Source organism: Paenarthrobacter nicotinovorans (assembly GCF_021919345.1). Taxonomy (NCBI): domain Bacteria; kingdom Bacillati; phylum Actinomycetota; class Actinomycetes; order Micrococcales; family Micrococcaceae; genus Paenarthrobacter; species Paenarthrobacter nicotinovorans. The sequence goes on along the minus strand of NZ_CP089294.1, from coordinate 87,755 downwards.
GTGCTGGACCAGGATCTTGTTCTTACCTTCGGGGGTGGTGAGGTATCGGCCGTAGTCCCGAACAGTTTCTTCCGAGAACCAACGCAGAAACTCGGCGCCGTAGGCAACCTCGCCCCGGGCTTCAGCCAATGGCTTGCCCATCTCCAACGTCATCAAAAGCGCGAAGTCCTCCGATCGCGCTGTTACCAGGTCGAAGGCACGGCGCAAAATCTCGGCTCGCACCCGCGGAGCGGTCCGCGCCCACGAGGTCTGCGCCGCGCAAGCAGCCTCCAGAGCGGCGACGGCATCTTCGCTAGTGGCCGAAGCTAGAGTAGCGAGCACCTCCCCCGTAGCAGGATCACGCACATCAAACGTTCCGCCGTCTGATGCATCCCGCCACTGGCCGCCAACAAGCAAGCCGGTGGGCACAGACGCGAGCAGAGGGGCCTCGCGCTCTAGGGGAGCGGCGGGGAACACAGCCGATTCAACTGTCATTTGTAGTCCTCAGAAGATTGTTTTGTAAGCGACTGATTGTGGTGGGTGGGCACATTGGGGGTGAGTAAGTTTCCGCTAAGGACAGCGCAAGACGCGGACCATGGTGAGACAAAGTTGTGACGGTAGGCGTCGCATGAGTGCCGGCGAAATTGACTCTTATGTTAGGAGCACGGAGTCCAACATTAGATATTCGGTCGACATCCAACATTGCTTCTCCAGAGATCGCGCTCCACTGTCGTCCCTGGGGATATGTCCGGCGAAAGGCGGACACTGAACGTTCTTTGGTCGTGACGCGTGACAACAATTCCATGGGTTGACGTCCGTAACGCATGCGCCATTGCCTCGGTGACCACGGCGGTGAGTCGTTCATCCACCTCGCAGCGGTGATCAACTGTGATGACCTTGCTAAATATGCCCGTGTGCTGTGGCATGCCGGTGGCTCCTTCCGAGGCGGTGCGCGAGTCTCTACCGCGCTATGTTTCAGACATAAAAGTGCTCTGTTGCTTCGAAGCGAACGCAAAGGCGGTTACGGTCTCACGTCTAAGCAGTCAGTATGAAGCGCCCCGCAGTGGTCCCAAACAGTTCTAGAGGATGATTTCTGTACTAATTCCGTACTTGAGTCCGAAAACGAACCCGGCTATGAAACCGGGAAAATCCTCCACGAGGTCAGGCTGGACGTCTCCAGCGGCCTGTCGCTTGGGGGTAAGCACATCCGGAACTTTCCCTCGCCGAGGCTTTTAGGGCAACAATCCACTCGGCCACGCGCCACCCGGCAGACACCGCAACGACTATTCAGAAGTACAAAAATGAGGACAGATTTATCATACTCGTATGATTTTGTTAGCACTCCTAGCGACCTAATCTGGGGTGGGAACAGCGTCTTCTACTGTCTTCGCCCCTGAACAAAACGAAACGGAGGTGGCTGTGTGGGCCGCATAGGAATTCTTGGTGCCGGCTTGGCTGGCCTTGCAGCTGCTACAAAACTCGCCGAAGCCGGTGAAAACGTCACGGTATTCGAAGCCCGCAACCGCCCCGGTGGTCGTGTGTGGTCCGAAACGCTTGACACACCAAAAGGCAGCTATGTGATAGAACGAGGTGCAGAATTCGTTCTAGATGGCTACACCTCCATGCGGCGGCTGCTTTCCCAGTTTGGGCTTAGCTTGGTTGACACTGGCATGAGCTATTACGTTCGGGAACCCGGCGACACGACTGGAATCACTTGTGATGACATTATCCGTACCGGACGGGAAGCACTGGAATTAGCCAGTGGCAGTGGCCTTCAGGGGACCGCCGAAGAGTTGCTTGCCAAGTTGCCCGACGAACCGGAACTGGTCGACGCCCTTCGTGCCCGAATCGAAATCTCTACGGCTGTGAGCGCATCAGAGGTCACGGCGAGATCCTTACAACATATCGCCTCGTTCGAACCCAAACCCAGCTGGCGGGTGGCTGGCGGCAATCAGCGGCTGCCCGACGCGATGGCAGCTGCACTTGGTTCTGCTGTTCGTTACGGCGAAACCGTGAGGGCGGTTGAAAACATTAGTGACGGCGGTGTTCTTGTTACCACCGACACCGACACGTCCGTTTTCGACACCGTCGTTGTTGCTCTTCCGTTGGCTGTAATCCGTGACTCGCAACTGAACCTTCCGACAACCGAGGCACGTGACGCAGCCCTAAAGCACGTTCTTCAAGGACATGCGGCAAAACTACACCTCCCATTGGAAACCCAGCCCGCCACAAGTGCTGTCATGTCCGTCGAAGGCCGCTACTGGACCTGGACAGCCACGGACGAATCCGGGGCCGTGGCCCCGGTGCTGAACGCCTTCATGGGCTCACCATCAGCCATTACCCGTGCCAACCTTAAACAGCGCCCAGCGGAATGGGTTGCCAAAGCACGAGCACTTCGCACGGATCTCGCCATCCCACAGGACGCTGCCGCGCTGACCACTGTATGGTCCGAGGACCAACTGGCAGGTGGCGCTTACGCCGCCCATGCCCCAGGCGTAACGGCAGCGGGGACAGCTCTTTTGGAAAAGCCGGTAGGAGATGTTTTCTGGGCCGGCGAATACAGCGAACCCGAATTTGTAGGCCTAATGGAAGGAGCTATACGCAGCGGCGAGCGAGCCGCCGGACGTGTAATGCAGCGCCTTGAAACTAAGTCTGGTAACTCTGACTCTGAAAGAAGCAAAGCATGAGCACCGTACTTCACGCATCTTCCATACACTGGCCAAAACCGGTTTCGATTACTTCCGAACGAGTCATTCAGGGCACACCCGCCGCGAGTACCCACGTGCTTTTTACGGACGGCAAAACGGAGCTTGGTCTGTGGCGGGTGAGTCCTGGTGAATTTAGTACAGTCCATCAGGGATACGAGGAATTTATTAGCGTGTTAGAAGGAGAAGGTGAACTGATTCATGATGACGGCTCACGCATCACCCTCAAGCCCGGAACAGTCCTAATCCTTGAGAACGGCTGGAGCGGTCGGTGGAGTATCAAAAGCACCCTCGTTAAGTCCTACGCAATAATTCGCCTTTGAACTGAAACGGGACAAGCACCTGTGCCGTAAAAGTTTTCTACCCTTCATCGTAGCGAAAGTCGCTGTATCCATAGCTCTACAAAAGGTCTAGACGTGAACAAGCACTCGTTCCACCTGTTCCGCCCCGGGTTTTGCCATGTGCGGTCAACTAACCATGGTGCGCGCCACCTCCAAGATCGGACACCACTCGGTAACTGCACGTTCGTCGAAAAATTTAGCAAGGCTGCCCTTCCTTCTCAGGCATTGAGGACTCCCGTTGAAAATCGCAATCCCGAAGTACAGGATCTTCTTCCCTGGCTCGGCTGGCTGACCACATAAACCGGCAGCAACGCACAAGTTAGCCTGCGGCCGCCGTAAATCGGAAAAGAAAGGATTGAAACTTTGGCAGCAAAATACAGGATCGGATATTTCGTGGGGAGCCTGGCAACCGGCTCTATCAACCGGGTTCTCTCGCAAGCTTTGATAAATCTTGCACCAGAGGACCTCGAGTTCAGCGAAATTCCGATTAGGGATCTCCCGCTTTATAGCTATGACTACGACGCGGATTTCCCGCCGGAAGGCCGGGCGCTCAAGCGTGCCATTGAAGCGTCGGACGGTATTCTCTTCGTGTCTCCCGAGTACAACCGTTCCATTCCGGGTGCCCTTAAAAACGCTATCGACTGGGGCTCTCGTCCTTGGGGATCGAATTCGTTCGCCCGTAAACCCACCGGCATCATCGGGACCTCCCCGGGTAGTATCGGCACCGCCGTGATGCAGTCATCCTTCCGCAGCATCCTTAGCTTCCTAGACGCACCCCAGCTGAATTCGCCTGAAGCATACGTTCACTACGACGCGGACGTGTTTGGGGAAGGGGGCGAAGTCAAGGATGAACGCACCGCGAAATTCCTGCGCCACTACATGGACGAGTACAGCGCCTTCGTTGCCCGAGTCCTAGCAGCCAACACCGCCGGACACATCGGTGATATGGAGCCGGACAGGGAGAAGCTATCCCGCTAAAAAGGACAACGCGCCACGACAGCAAACTGTCCCTGTCGAGGACACCACACTGACGTAACTGTGATGTTGCGGTTGTAGATGGGTCTGTCTGGTCCGCGGCTGCAGAATTTGCGAAAAGTCATAGCTAGGGTTGCCACCGAGCGATGGCCCTAACCTTCACGGCTGCAGATGTCGGCAAGGCTAGCAACTCAGCGAAACACCGTGGCAAGGGCAAAAAGCTGCGGAGCAAGGAAACTGCTCACGACCGTTAGTCGGCCGTTGGTCCACGCCGCCGGTGACGCTGATGTCGTCCCAGGTTAGACGTGCGATGTTTTCAGCTTGTTGTCCGAAGACGAGGATGAGGATGGCGGCGGCCCGGTCATGGCCGCAGGCGCAGACCCCGCGGGTGCGTTTTGCCTGCTGATAGCAGTAGCCGCAGACTCCGCCGTCGGGCCAACGCGCGACCGTTTGGTGGTGCTGGCCGCAGCGGCCGCAGGGGACCGGCCAGCGAACGGGGTCCTCTGCTTTGCGTGGCCTACTCACCGTCTTCGGGAGCGACGAGTCGGACACGTCGTGCGATCGGGTTTCCTGGTTGGATGCCGAGGTCTTCGCTGCGTTTCGGGGCGTTCGCTGTCGCCGCGGCGCGCATCTCCACGAAAGGTTCGAAAAGGTCGTTCGGGGTGCAGCCCAGGACGTCGCAGAGCACCGCGAATGTCTTTGCCGGAATGCGCTCCGGCGTCGAGGTGACCAGCCTGTAGACCTGGCTTTCGGAGAGGTTGATGCCACGGGATTTCAGGAGCGGCATCAGTTCGGTGGTCTTCCAGAGGTTCTGCTTTGTCATCAGGGCTCGCAGGTTTCCAGCGGTAGCCAATCCGGCGCTGTTCAGGCACCTGGGTCCTCCAAGTTCGCGATGCGGCGTGCAATCATCTGCTGCACGGTTTTCTGCTTGAAGTCCGACGATACCGAGGTATAGAGCCCGGTAGTCGACGCATAGGAGTGGCCAACCTGCGTCTGCATTATCTTGAGCCCGTCGGGCTGGTGTGCCTCTGGCCTGCGGTTTTGTGTTGGTGGGTGTGTCCGGGACGTGCATGACGGTGGCATTGGCTGTCCTTCCATTCTCGTGGATCCGTTATGGATTCGGGATGGTCGCGGGGTCTGGTGATGGACTTTGGCGGCGTTGTCCGAGGGCGTGTGCGAGTTGCTGTCGCAGTCGTTGGTTCTCGTCGTTGAGTCGTCTGATTCTGTCGTTGGCCGCTTCTAGTCGTTGCCGTAGCGAGGCCTCGCTTGCCCGCTGTGGCCGGGATTCCGGTGTGGGCTCCGGGGCGGCTTGGTTTTGGCGGAGGCGTTCGATTGCGGCGCGGAGGTCGGGCTGGGTGTAAAGCCAGGACCGGGAGACCCGGGCGTATCTGGCGACGGCGTCGAAAGTGACCGGGCGGCCTTCCGCATGAAGGGTGCGCAGCGCTTGGACGGCTTTGGACCTGGTGAGCGCCGCGCGCTGCTGTGCAGCTTTGACCAGGTGCCGGCTGTTGTCGGAGCGGTTCATCCGGCGGCCTCGTCGGGTGCGGTGTCGTCGAGGGAGTCAATGATGCGGTCCAGGTTGTGCAGTACTGCCTGGTTCATCTCGATGAGCCGGGTCTGTCCGCGGGCTTCGGCGGCGGACAGGATCTGGACGGTCTGGCGGCGCTGCTCTTGGTGCTGGGGGAGGAACTCGGCGGTGGTGACAAACATGGGACAGGTCAGGCAGGCGTTGGCGTGCGGGCAGGACTTCTGAACCGGCAGCCCGCAGAATCCGTTCGGCAGGCTCTGTGTTGCGCGACCGAGGCGTTGTTTGGCCCAGCTGGCTTCGGCGAGTGGTCCTTGCGGGTCAATGGTGATGGTGTCGCCGTTGATGTTGACCTTACGGGCTTCCTCCCAGTGGCGGCGCACGGTTGTGTCGTGCAGCCGGGCGTAGTGGGCGGTCATCTCCGCCGAGGTGTGGTCGAGGAGGACCCGGACAACTTCCTGGGGAACGTCGCGGTTGATCAGTGTTGTCCCGAAGGTGTGGCGCCACTGATGTGGGGTCAGGCGCACCTCTTGTCCGTGTTCGTCGCGGATGTCGCAGCGTTCCAGCCAGTCTTCAAGCTGTCCGCGGTAGGAGTGCGTGGTGAGCGGTTTTGCTCCGTCGGGGTTCATCTTCGGGGCCGGGAACAACCAGTTGCTGCCGTCGGGGAATCGTTCGCGGACGCGTCGCTGCTGATCGAGGATGGCGGCGTGGACTTCCTCATCGAGGGGTACGAGGGCTTCGCGTTTCATCTTCCGGTTCATATAGCGCAGGTAGGGGGCGCCGTCACCGTCACGGACCACGCAGTCGGTAGCGAGGTTGCAGGCGTCCCCGACGCGCAGTCCGCAGCGCATTAGGATCAGGGTGAGTAGCCGGCTGTCGGGGCTGGTCCATTTGCCGAGGTTTTCGGGTTGGTCCAGTTGCGCCATGATGTGATCGGCCAGGGCCCTGGGCAGTCGTTTGGCTGGTCGTGGGAAGTCTTCAGGGTAGAAGTTCGCCGATGCCGGCAGGTCTTTGGCCCAGTCGTGGCGGCGGATCGCGGCGAAGAAGGCGTTCAGGGAGCTGACGTCGCGGCCACGGGAAATTACTGCCCGTTTGTCCCGGGCGAGCTCGGCGAGGAAGCGTTCCAGGATGCCGCGGTCGATGCAGTCCGGGCTGTCGGAGTGGGGGATGGTGCGGGCGAGGAACGCGGCGAATCGGTTCAGGGCGAGGATGTCGACGCGCCCTTGGATGATTTCCCTGCCGCTGGTCAGCCGCCATCGGATGAAGCGTTTTGCCAGGGGGCGCAGCCACGGTTGCGGGATCTTGTCGAAGCGGAGGGTGCCGCGGGTGTCGGTGTAGCCGAGGCGGTGCAGGGCCCAGGCGTCGCGGGAATACTCTGACTCCCAGCCGGTGCCGGCGACGAGGTCTTCGAGCCGGGTGTAGGCAAAGCGCAGGAACGCAAGTTGCCCGTTGTGGCGGTGACTGCGGCCCACCCGGCCGGCGATATAGAACGCTGCCCACTGGTCAAGATTCCAGTCCAGCAGCGAGGTGACGCCGCTGTCGGAGACGAGCCGGATCACGGGCGTCACAACGGAGGAGCGGGTACTGGCCCGGCGTTCATCGTGGCGGCATTGCATGGCGTGCTGGAGCTCAAGCCGCAGCTGGGGACGATCTGCCAGGCATCGGAAATCGAACCGGTCCAGGCCCACGCTTTCGCACCGGGCGACGAACTCGTCGATATCCGGTGCGCCAATGGCGTGCCAGCGGGACTTGTGGTTCAGACACAACGGCGAGTTGCCTTGGGCCCAGAGGTCGCAGAACGCGAGCCTGCATTCGGGCCGCTCGATGACCGGCTCGGGTGAGAGGGTAGCGAGCCACTTAATCACGTCGGTCTCGCTGGAACGACTGAAGAACCCGTGATGGCTGACGCAGAGGCCGCGTCTGGCCGAACCGAAGCGGCACCAGGTGACGGTGCATGCCGCCAAGGGGCCGTCGCCTACGGGTAATGGGCCGGGGCTGGCGAGGAATGACTCCCATTCGGGGCGTCCTTGGTCCAGCCAGCGCTTGTAGTGGCTTTTGCAGAACCCTTTCACCGTACGTTGCCGTTCACACTCGTCGATCCGGCAGGGCTCGGTGTTGAAGACGAGGGAGCCTGGGGCCGGGATCACGATTTCGGGTCTGAATTCGGGCCGGACGGTGGCCATGAGTTTAGCCAACAGACCGCAACCGTCCTCGTTTTCATTCAGTGCGAGGGAGCTCACCAGGTGACCTCTTTTCCGGTCAGCAGCCCTGCCTTTTCGAAGGCGCGGCGGGCGTCCTCAACGGTGAGGTGGCCGTAGACGTCGATGGTGGTTGCGACCGATGCGTGGCCAAGCAGGCTGCTGATCACTTCGATGGGTGTCCCGGCTCGTAGCAAGCGGGTGGCATAGGTGTGGCGGAACCAGTGCGGGTCAAAATCCACTCCAGTGTCCCGGCGCAGCCGCTTCACCAGGTCATAGACTGCCGCGTAGCCCATCGGGCGGCCGCGGGGGCCCGCCCACAGATTCACGAACACGTAGTCGCTGTCCAGATCTCCGTATTCCTCGTGAAGGTAGTCGCCGTAGAGCCGCACGACGTCCGCGCCGATCGGTATCGTGCGCGGCGAAACGGACTTCGCCCGGGCACGGTTGGCGTTCACCCGACGGCGGATCGTCAGCTCGCCCTCGGCGACTGCAATGTCCTCATGCCTTAGTCCGAGTGCTTCGCCGATACGGATTCCCGACTCCCAGAGCAGGACGAACAGGAACCGGTCCCTCAGCCGCGTGCACGCATCCAGCACTGCTTGAGCCGTCGCCGCAGGCAGGACCGTGGGCAACCTCTTCGGCTCACGCAGCTTCACGATCCTGCGCCGCTGCGGCCTGTCCCCGGCAAGGTGAGCAAGGAACGGTCTCCATCCCGTTCTTCGGTACCGGACCGTTTCGAACTCGGTGACAAGGTCGCCCAGCGGGACCCCGTGACGGGAGTGGAACACGTAAAAGCCGCTCACGGCCGCGAGCTTGCGGTTCAACGTGCCCGGCCCGCAGTGATGGGAAGCCGATGGCAGCAGCGTCACGTCAGCGGCGCGCCCGGCAGGCGGAAGCCGCAGCCAAGCGACGAACTCGCCGACGTTCTCCAGCCTCACCTGGCGCCAATCAATGCCGCGGTGGCGAAGAAAGACGAACCAATCCTTGAGATCATGCGCATACGCCTTGAGCGTGTTCGGCGACCTCTCGACGTCGGTCAGGTAAGCCAAAAACCGCTCCACCGGCTCAACGACACCATGATCATCAAGCACAGTCCACGACTCAAGCGGCGAACCGGACACCAAAACTCGTTGAACCTGCATGAACCCTCCCGCGATCCCGTGTGATGGACAGCTTCAGATAAGCACCTCCATCACGCGGAACTGCACGGTTACGGGCCCCGTGCTGCACGTCAAAGACACCCCGGTTCCTGCCCCAGATAATCTGCACGAAGGCCGCGTCATAACCAGCTTCGACCAGGTGCGTCACGTAGAAATGCCTCGGGCAATGCAGACCCAACTCGTGCGGCAGACCGACGGCATCCCGCGCGGCAGCGAACGCATCACCGAACGAGCCCAGGGACATCCGGGCGCCACGCTCACTGGGCCAAAGTGCCGAGGCCAGGAAATCATCGATGTCCGCGGGGCGCCATTGCCACGGAAATTCACCCGTGAACCGCTGAAAACGCTCCAGCAGCTGGCAACGCTGCTTGATGGTGTCCGTCGTGAGGCCACGGGCAAGCATCTGCGCCCGCCAGCCATCCAGCATGGCCGTAAAAACCCGTTCATCAGCACGGAACAGCCCAATGTCCGGATCCACCAGCCTCCGCGGGACAAAACCCGGAACGACACCACTCACAACGACCCTTAAACCATGGAAACATGCATTAGATGCATGAAACCGACAGTCGCAAGGACCCAAGCGCGAGTTCACGCCAGGACGCCAGCACGTCCGCATTCGACAAAAGCCTGCTTGTCCGGCGGAAACGCCAGATTCGTTGATGGACGGGAGTTCCCGCAGCTACTTCTACTCCCGTACTTTGGATGCCGATAACGGATGTTATGTAAAGTAGAAAGCTGCCTATTGCGTTAAACGCAATCGACGGGACCCTGTTTTCTGCAGGGCAAAGAGCCGCCCTGGCCCCGTCATTTCGGGGTTTTCACGGCAACTGCGGACCAGCGGCCGCATGAGTGCCGGTGATGCATTCGATGAATCATTGATTCAGATCCTGAGCCAAGGACCCGACGGGAAGCAGGTCCAGGTCAGCCTGCTGTCCACGTTTGCGCGCGATTCCGGAACAACGCATTTCACCGCTTCCAAGTTCGACCGCGGCGGCCGGAGCGATCTCTGTTGCCTGGTTTCAATCTGGGCTCAGCGTCATCAAGACGAATGCGGTTTGAGGTCTTAGTAGCAGGACATTGAGTCCACGCGGAATGACGCGCCCTGCCCCGATAAGTCGGTGAAGTCCAGTTGAGCCTGCTCGCCGGCCGCCAGCGCCCCTGTTGTGCGTGCGCCGTTGTATACGGATACGCCGCTGGCCGAGATGAACGATGCACGAACCCCAATCCCCCTCGGGCATCCCCCGGCCTTGTTGTTGGTCACGACCATGTAGGTGCACCCGTACCGCGTGGACGGGCAGAGGTAATCTTCTTCGGGTGTGGCGAAGTACAGATAATCGGACACATATGTCCAACCCTGCTTTTCCATCGCTATCCGGTCTGCCTTGGCCCTCTCCGCCTCAGCCTTGGCCAGTGATGCGGCAGCTTCCCGTTGTGCCCTGGCTTTGTTTGCAGCTTCTGCGGCGGCTGATTGGCTCGCCGCTGCCCTCGATGAAGCTGCACTACTGGCTTGTGCTTCGTGTGCTGCGGCAGCGGAACTTTGAATGCCAAAGAAGATGAATGCGCCAAGCACGGATGCAACGGCTAGTGATCCAATGACGATCAACGTGATGATTAGAGCCCTGGGCGTCTTAGGATGCTGCGGTGCAGGCAGCATGGCGGGATAGGGATGAGTCATTGAAGGGGCCCCGGGTTAGAACGGTGATGTTGGTGAATTCTAACTGCTAGGAATCGGTTGAAGCCGGTGGCTGGCTCCCAGTACAAAGGGTCGGATCCGGCTGAAACGTCACGACCGCCATCCTTTGACCTCCTCAGCAGCCGGCCCCCATAGGCGGACGAAATATCCGTTGTCGGCGTCGGCGTATGTGTAGGCCGACGGTAGATGCGAAAACGTGCAATCATTCGTGCCCGCAAAGTTGCTCGAGGGTCCTGACGGGCCCACGGAGCGAGTGGCTGTAGATCGTTGTCGCGTAATATTGCAACTGTGGAGCCGAAGTGCCCCTGGTACCCCTCAGAATGTCGATATGAAGACGGTACTGGGGGTAGTTCTGTCGGTGACGGCGGTCGTTTGTGCAATATCCATTGCATTAGTTTTGGCCGGCGTGTGGTCTCCACCATGGGTTTCAGCGGTGGGGTCGGATAACGACGGCAGTGTCAGCGTCAGCCAGGGGAACGATGTGACGCTGCTCAGCAACAACGGGTCCCCTGAAATTCGTATCCCGGCTTCCGCCTTTACCGGTAGTGGACAACTCGAGGTAAAGCCTGTCGATCTCCCGGAGGACCGCCGCGGGTGGGCTATCCAACTATCGGGTGCCCATTTGACGGGCAAGGCAACGCTCGTATTTAAGGACGCCATCACCGACGGTGCACCGCCACCCCTCGTTGGTTTCAACGAGAACCCGAACGATCCAATCCAGTACGTCTTGGACGCCGAGATTTCGGGCAAAGACCTGATGGTTCACACCACGCACTTCTCTAACTGGGTGAAGGAGGCCTGGGACGCGGCTATGAATTGGGCTCGCGGACAGCTGGACCGAATCTACAGGGACTCCGGCACTGGGGAGCAGCCAAAATGCGATCGCGAAACTGAAGCCCGTGCGGGAAACGTGTCGGTAGCCAGCGATGACGGCGGCCGGGTTCGATGGTGTCTGGGGAAGTCGCAGGATGGGTCCACCGTGCTGAAGGTCAACAACTCCCGCGGGTACGCCGTCTCGGCTGAAAGAACCAAGGGTTTGTCTATGAATGCCCGCAGCTTGGATTTCGGGCAAATGGTTCCTCGACTCGCCAAGTACATCACGGCGCCTTCAAAGCCCGGCAACGTCATCGACATCATCGGGCCAGGCGAGACCGTGGAGTACCGGGTTGACGCCGCTAGTGGAGAGAAAGGCGTCCGGCTCCAACCTTCTCCCCCTGCCTACCTGGCGACGGCGCTATGGTTCGGCGTCGAAACTGTTGGAATGGTATACACCAAGGTGCTCGGCAAGATTCCGATGGAAACCATCAATTCGGCCGTGGACGCAGCCAACTGTGTAGCAGGCTTTCAAAGTATGGCCACGGCTGACGTGACCAATGCCAAGGCTGCCGCTAATTACCTCAACGGCGCTACGGGCACTGTCATGTCCTGCATGGGCAAGGTCTTCGAAAGGATCGCCAAAGGCAAAATGCTGGACATGTTGGCCGTCGGGATAGCACAGGTTTTTTCCTGGGTCTGGTCGGGACTGCAGACCGCAGCCAACGGCTTCGCGGCGGCTGCCGATACAGCCCTGAACATCAACGGCTACACAATTACCCTCAAATACCAGGTAGCCGCCGCGCCCTCGTCTCCTCGCCCGTCTTCGATTCCGGGCATGCCGGCGGCCGTAGGTGGCAAGTGGTGCACCCGGTCAACACCCGCTATCTGCTTCAGCGACGTGGAAACTAAGGCAAAATACCCGTCCATACGAGTTCAGTATGCGGAGCCATCCGACCCCCCTCCGGGCGCAACGGATTACACGCTTTGCATCCAGATGGACCTGGGCAATGGTTGCTCAACAGCCAGCACCATATTCCTCCGTTACTTCCCCACAGGCGTCGGGTGGAACTGTGTTCAGGCAGAGGTCCTCAGAGGCTTTAAGAAGCCAGCCTGCGATCCCGACTACTCATCAGCACACGACACTTCGCAACCCCGCCTGGTTGTCTTGCTGAACCATCAACAAGGGCCGACCTACAGCGACCAACTACCGATGTACAAGAGTCAATAACTCCTGCCGCGGACAGGAACCCACGGAACACTGGGCAAGGATGTTCAGGGGCAGTTGTCGGTCCAGCGTGACTGCTTTACAGAAGGCAGGCGTTCAAAGCACGGGAATAGAAGTAGCGGCGAGAACTCCTGTACGTCCATGAATATGCCAGTTGCGGCCCGCAGGAAAAACGTCCGTGGAGACACGAACAGCGCCGGGCTGCCTGTGTCGGTGGTCGCCGGTACCGTTGACGGGTAAACAAAAAACCTCAACACGTGCCGTTGGCGCGAAGGAGCCGGCACATGTTTTCACGCAGGGGCTTAGATTTTGAACCCACATCTCGACATCATGCTCGGCGAATGGTGGTGGCCACTCAATGAGCAGCCCTGCCCTGCCGCTCTCGTTGATGAATCGCGACCGCTTCTTGGCGCTCTTCTACGATCCCACAAGGTTTGATATCCACCAGAAGACGGTCATGCACCTACATGTGCTTCGCGTTGACGGCGGGGATTTTGCTGTGAAGCCGCTCTTCAAAGAACTGGTGAATAACAGCATCAGTTACGTTCTCTCCCGCCAGAACCTGCAGAAGATGCTCAGCGATCCGAGCCGCATGGGTGAGTTCTTCAGGAAAACCCAGACTCAATTCAAGACCCCTGACGCCAACGCTGGTGAAGGTGGCGAGCTGCTTCTCTACTCCTTTCTTGAAGGACATCTGGGTGCGCCCAAGATCCTCTCGAAAATGGAACTTAAAACGTCTTCGGAGCACTATGTCCACGGTACTGATGGCGTGCACCTACTTGAGGCATCGCCAGGTAATTACCAGCTGATATTTGGCGAGTCAAAGATGTACGGGGATACGGCTCGTAAGGTCGGATCCAGTGCCGGCCGTGGTGTGAAGGCTGCCTTCGAGTCCATGGGCAAGGTCCAGGAGGACGACTTCGATTTCGACACTTGGCTGGTCGAGTCCGAACTCTTGAAAGAAAGCCTCGACAAGGCGAAAGTCGAGCTCCTTGCTTCTATTCTTCTGCCCCCTGCATCAGGGATGCCAACCATCACGAAGTCGAATGCTTTCGGAGTGTTCATCGGCTTCGAACTCGACGTGACGACCTATCCGTTCGCTGATCACACAGCACAGGAAATCGAGAGTTATCTTCGTGAGCTCGCACTATCGACGATAACCGCGGAGGTTGAAACCATCCGGACCGAGATCCAGAAGCGCGGGCTAGGCGGTTTCCAGTTCCACATTTACGCAGTCCCCTTCCTGAAGCGAAACGTGAATGGCAGCCTGCGGGGAATCGAGAACATCCGCATCGATCTCGCCTCTGAGCTGAGTGGCAAGAACCTGCGCCCACAAAAGGAGAAGAAAAAGAAGTGACCTCGCGTACCGCCGCTGACCTGCTCAGCGAGATGATTGTTGAGCGCGAGGACTTCCAATCCGCGTATGAAAACCTCGAGCGCGCAGTCGCCGAGCTGTTCCTTTCAGGGGAGGTCTTGCACGCTGTCGATCCGCTTGAGGCAAAGCACCTGCTGCGCTACGCGGACGTGCTGTCACACGCTAGCGACCCTCGTCACCGAGAACTCGCCTACACGACGATCGCTTTGCTTCGGGAGTACGACTCCTCGACAGGCTTCGACCAAGAGCTGAGCAACCGACTGCTCGCAGTTGCCGAAGCGGTTCTCGTGCAGCTCGGCAATTTCCCTGGTATCGCTACCCTTCAGAAGGGTGTAGGGAGCCGCTTCGCGCTGCCGCTCTCTCGGGGCACTTTGCGCATCGCAAAGGAGGTGTTGCAGCGCACCAGCAAGGGAGATGCCACACTCACCGATACCCAATACGCCATTACAGAGAAAATGCGCGGCGAGGACTACTTCAGCTTTTCGGGACCAACTTCGCTCGGTAAGTCCTTCATCATCAAGGACGCACTGTATGACATCGTTCGTCGCGATGATCTCAACGATCATTGCGTCGTCGTGCTTGTTCCAACCAAGGCACTCATCGGGCAGACGGCGGCCGATCTTCGGAAGCTCCTTGCGGACGTGCCGGAGGTGAACGTTGCAACCTATCCTTCACTGCCCAAGTTGCTGCGTCAGAAGTACCGACGCACCGTTTTCGTGCTAACGCCAGAACGGCTGCTTCGTTATCTCGCCAACCCTGTGCGCGAGATTGACTACCTTGTGGTTGACGAGGCCCAGAAGGTCATTGCAAAAAACGACGCAAGAAGCTCGCTCTACTACCACTCGATCGTCGAGGTGACTCGTCGTTTTGCTACAAAACTCGTGTTCGCGTCACCCAGCATTGAAAATCCCGAGCTCTTCTTGGAATTGTTTGGTAAGGCCGTCAACGGAGCGTTCACCGTCCGGGAGCGAACGGTCGCGCAGCAGCGCTATTTCGTTGATCTAATCGCCGGAAAGCAGTACTACTTCTCCGGGCAGGATACGCAGCCTAGGGAAATCGAGGCCGGGCCGGGACATGGAGGCGTGGTGGACCTCATCCTCTCGCTTAGTGGCGAGCGGAAGGCAATCATCTACATCAACGGGTCGCTAAAGTCTGCAGAATTCGCCCTCAGACTTGCGGAACGTCGAAATGAAGTCACTGATGAGAAGGTCGAAGAGCTTGCCGCGCACGTTCGCGAGTACGTCCACAAGGACTACTTCCTGGCAAACACGTTGCGTCATGGCGTTGCCTTCCACCACGGCAAGATGCCGCAAGAGGTGCGCGAACGAGTCGAGCAGGCCTTCGCCGACCCCGACTCAGCAGTCCAGTTCGTAGTGTGCACATCGACGTTACTGGAGGGCGTCAATCTCCCAGCGAAGAACATCTTCGTCCTTAACGACAAGCACGGAAACAGTCTGTTTACGAAGATCGATTTTGAGAACCTTGCCGGACGCGCAGGGCGTCTCACATACGACTTTTCTGGCAACGTTGTCTGTGTTCGCGAGGAGGATAACCGCTGGGCAACGACGACGCGCGCACTGATTTCTCGGTCAGATCCTGGCCGGGCGGAGAGCTTTCTGGTCAGGCCGGCAAACAACCGAAAGAAAGAATACACGGACATAGCGCGGATCCTGCGGGGCGAGAGTCTGCCCGCGGCGACATCGGCTGACCAGCAGCGAAGTGTTGAGCAATACGCGTCAATCCTCACCCTGCACCAGCTCGATAACCAGCAGACACCGCTTCGCAGCTACTTCCTCGACAAGGTCAAAGACGGCCGGGAGTTGCTCAGAAAAGCAGCCTCTTCAATTGCCGTGCCAACGGACGTTTTGCGGCGCTCACCGAACATCCTCCCGAAATACCAGGACCGTATCTGGAACGAACTAAAGGCCGGCTCTACTGTTCCCCTCGTTACAAATGACGCCGTTCTCAGTGATGTCCAGACGTTCCTCACCGTTCTTAGACGGCTCAGCACCTTGTACGACTGGAGGACAACCGAGGTATCGGGAACAGACCCTCTCATGCCGAGGAGAGCGGATGCCGATGGATGGGATCGCCGTCTCTATTACTGGGCGCTCCTTATGCGCGGGTGGGTGCGAGGCGACCCGATCAGCCGTGTTATCTCCAGCTCGGTTGCCTACTACAGTCAACGTGGTTCAATCACCTACCGTGACTACTCCCGCGAGGAGAGCCTGGTTACTGAGCCCTTCGACAGGCACTCTGCGAAGCACATCAACCTCATTATCGAATGGACTCTCAAAGATATAGAAGGGGGCCTACGGTTCCGCATCATGGGGTACCTGCAGAACTTCATTGACGTCAGTGTCATGGCGCTTGGAAGAAATGCATCGGGGATCAATGTGGCGACGCTCGTCGAGTACGGCACCACGGACGAGCGCGCGATTCAACTGCAAGAGGTGGGCTTCGGTCGGGCTGTAGCGGCGGAGCTTTTGGCAGACCACGCAGACGCACTGAGATTCTCTGATGAAAACGAGCTGGAAGAACTCGATCATGAATCGGTACTGGCAAGGACCACCTTGTCGGACGAGGCGCGCGCCGAGGTCGAGAACATCATGGTGAAGATGGAAGTTGAGGTTGATAGCGCGGAGGGATAGACATTGCTCGGCTTCACAGTCCCCGACTGCAGTGCCAGAACTCTGCTACGAATCAGTGATCGGCCTGCTCCCCCAGCTTGACGGAATATTCGTTATCGGCGTTAAAACCACGAGCCTCAGCGAGTCTGGTTGCAGATTTACCGGCAGGGCGCAAGGATCGTATGCTCGTGGAAGTCGAGGAGTTTGCGTTCCCCAACGTCTGTGTGGATCCAAATAACGCCCAGATCAGGGTCTGCCATATCTACGGTTCCTTGCCAGCGGGTGCCGGTTTTGTCCCATGCTTCAATTCGGCTGCCGGGCTCAAGGTATTGGAATTTGCTCATATTCTTGCCTCCAACGTGCGACCTGCCCTGCCCGCCGTGTCTGTCATGCACCCAGTTTGTGAAGATCAGATCCGATGGTGCTCCCAATTTGTTCTAACAGTGGCCCAGCTTGGTTGATGCATCGGGACAGATCGGGCTGCAGTTCCCGCAGAGAGTAGGCCCGGGTGAAACCGGCGAGCTCAACTTGCGAAGCGTCCAGGGCGATGTTTCCGCAGACTGCAATCACTGGTATACCGTGTTCTGAAGCGATGCGACTGATGCCCAGGGGCAGCTTCCCGCCGAGGCTTTGCTCGTCCATGTTTCCCTCACCGGTTATTACGAGTGTTGAGTCCGCGATGTAGTGGTTCAGTTCCAGGATGTTTTGGAAGGCAACGACTCCTGGTTGGGTTTGCGCAGCCAGGACTGCGATGGCAGCGTAACCGAGCCCGCCGGCAGATCCCGCTCCTGGTACTGCGGCGGCTCTAATAGCCCGAGGACCGATTTCTTGCTCCATACTTGCGACTAGCTGCTCAAGTCCGGCTTCGAGGCGCGCGATGTCGGTCATCGTAGCCCCCTTTTGGGGCGCGAATATCGCTGCTGCACCCTCAGGACCGAGCAATGGGTTGTTAACGTCTGTTGCCAAAACGAATCGCGCCCGACGAAGTCTCTTATCCAGGTTGTCCAGTTTCACGGAGGCGAGGTCCATCAGAAACCCCCCGCCCTCGTGCAGAGGTTGACCCTTGGCATCGAGAAATTCGGCACCGAGTGCCGCCAGCAATCCAGCCCCACCGTCAGTGCAGGCGCTTCCTCCAGCCCCGATGATGATCTTGTTACAGCCCAGGTCGAGGGCTGCGCAGACGAGTTCTCCTACTCCTCTACTACTAGCGGTCAGCGGAGCGGAGGCACCCCCTGGGAGAAGGGCTAAGCCAGCGGCATTTGCCATCTCAATAACGGCTTCGTTGCCCCGTGTTGCAAATTCTGCGACAACTGGACGTCCCGTGGGACCGCTGACTTGAACGAGATGGCTGCTGAAGCCTGCACTGATCACCGCTTTTACTGTGCCTTCGCCACCATCAGCGACCTGCAGCTGTTTGACCTGAACGTCTGGATGCACGCTGCGAAGACCAGCAGTGAGATGGGCGGCGACCTCTCGTGAGGAAAGGGAGCCCTTGAATTTATCTGATGCGATGAGAACCCGTGCGTGTTCATTCGGGCGCGGATTGGCAAGGTCCATCTAGATCCCGCTTGTCTGTAAGAATTCAGACATCCGGAAGGCAGCCAGTGCCGGGTCCTTGAGCAGGCCGGCCTGGTCGGCCAGTTCGAAGGTCTTGGCGAGGTGGCAGACGGAGCGGCCGGAGTGCAGGCCGCCGACCATCTGGAACCCGGGCTGCTTGCCGTTGAGCCAGGACATGAACGCGATGCCGGTCTTGTAGTAGAAAGTGGGGGCGCTGAAGATGTGCTTGCCCAGTTCCCGGGTTGAGTCCAGGATCTCGCGGGCTTTGGCGGCGTTTCCGGCGTCGTAGTTCTGCAGGGCCACCGAGGCGGCCGGGTAGATGGCCGCGAAGATGCCCAGCAGCGCGTCGGAGTGGTGGGTGCCGTCGCCGTCGATGAGCTCGGGGTAGTTGAAGTCGTCACCGGTGTAGAGGCGGACGCCTTCGGGCAGCGCTGCGCGCAGGGCCACCTCGTGGCTGGCATCGAGCAGCGAGACCTTGACGCCGTCAACCTTGTCCGCGTTGTCCTTGATGAGGCCCAGGAAGGTCTCGGTGGCGGCAGCGACGTCGTCCGAGCCCCAGTAACCGGCAAGCGCGGGGTCGAACATGGTGCCCAGCCAGTGCAGGATTACCGGCTGGTCCACCTCCTGCAGCAGCGTCGAGTACCCATTCAGGTAGTCCTCCGGACCCTTGGCTACCCTGGCCAGGGCACGGGAGGCCATCAGGATGACCTTCGGCCCGGCTTCGGTGATCACGGCGATCTGTTCGCGGTAGGCCTCGAGCACGGCCTTCAGGCCGGCTTCGCCTGCGGGCAGTGAGTCAATGTCCAGCTGGTCCGTTCCGGCACCGCAGGAGACAAGGTCCCGGACGGACTTGCCGGCCGTGGCTGCGTTGTTCGCTGCAACCACGGACGCCGCTTCTACGCCGGTGCGCTTGATGAGCTGCTGGGTGGCGGCCCAGTCCAGGCCCATGCCGCGCTGCGCGGTGTCCATGGCATCGGCGACGCCGAGACCGTAGGACCACAGCTCGTGGCGGTACGCCATGGTGGCGTCCCAGTCGAGCCGGGCCGGGGCACCCGGAGTGTTATCCGCGAGGACTTCGGGGATGACGTGGGCGGCGGCGTACGCCCGGCGGGCCGTCAGCGGCCCGCCGGGGCGGGCCCAGGTGGTGGCGCCCTGCAGGCGGTATTCCCGGGTGCCGCCGTCGGAGGAGGGAAGGATGAGCGAAGTCATTAGAGCGTGATCTCCGGGATGTCGATGGTGCGGCGTTCGTCGTTGGACTGCAGGCCGAGTTCTGCAAGCTGCACGCCGCGGGCTGCGGAGAGGAGGCCGAAGCGGTGCTCGCGGCCGGCGACGACGTCGCGCAGGAACTCTTCCCACTGCAGCTTGAAGCCGTTGTCCAGTTCGGCGTTGGCGGGGACTTCCTGCCACTGGTCGCGGAAGGACTCGGTGACGGGCAGGTCAGGGTTCCAGACCGGCTTGGGGGTGTGTGCGCGCTGCTGGGCGACGCACTTGTTCAGGCCGGCAACGGCGGAGCCGTGGGTGCCGTCCACCTGGAATTCGACGAGTTCGTCGCGGTAGACGCGGACGGCCCAGGAAGAGTTGATCTGGCCGATGACGTCGTCGCCGCCCGGGGTTTCAAGCTCGAAGATGCCGTAGGAAGCGTCATCAGCCGTTGCCTTGTACTCCTTGCCGGCTTCGTCCCAGCGGGTGGGGATGTGCGTGGCGGTCTTGGCGTTGACGCTCTTGACCTTGCCGATGATGCCTTCAAGGACGTAGTTCCAGTGGCAGAACATGTCCGTGGTCATTCCACCGCCGTCTTCCTTGCGGTAGTTCCAGGACGGGCGCTGTGCTGCCTGAACGTCACCTTCAAAGACCCAGTAGCCGAACTCACCGCGGATGGACAGGATGCGGCCGAAGAAGCCTTCGTCCACCAGGCGGCGGAGCTTGACCAGGCCCGGGAGGTACAGCTTGTCGTGTACGACGCCTGCGGTGACGCCTGCCTGCTTGCCGATGCGGGCCAGTTCAATGGCCTCTTCCAGGGTTTCCGCGGTGGGCTTCTCGGTGAAGATGTGCTTGCCGGCCAGCATCGCCTTCTTCAGGGTGGCGGCGCGGAGGCTGGTCATGGAGGCGTCGAAGATGATGTCGACGGTGGGGTCGTTGACGACCGAGTCCAGGTCCGTGCTCCACTCGGCAACCTTGTGCTTCTCGGCGAGTTCGCGGATCTTGGCTTCGTTGCGGCCTACGAGGATCGGTTCGATCTGGACCTTGGTGCCGTCTTCGAGGGTGAAGCCGCCGGCGTCGCGGATGGGGAGGATGGAACGCAGCAGGTGCTGGCGGTAGCCCATCCGGCCGGTGATGCCATTCATGGCGACGCGGACAATCGCTGTTTTAGTCATATTTTCCTCAGAGAAAAGGGTTGAAGGGGCGGCGCTGAGGGTTAGTAGGGCCAGCGCCGCCCCGTTTCGGGTGGGTCAGGAGGTCCAGACCGTCTTGATGTTTACGAACTCCCGGATTCCATAGGCGGAGAGCTCACGTCCGTAGCCGGAGTCTTTGAGGCCGCCGAAAGGCACCGCCGGGAATGACGCCGTCAGACCGTTGATGAAGACGCCCCCGGCCTCGATTGATCGAGCTGCTTCGGTCGCTTCGGTCTCGTCATTGGTCCACACGCTTGAGCTCAAACCAAAATCAGAGTCGTTGCTGAGAGCGATGGCTTCCTGGAGTGATGACACTTTGTAGAGGCAAGCCACGGGGCCGAAGCATTCTTCCCGGTAGATGCGCATGTCCTCTGTTACGCCTGTGAGGACAGTCGCCGGGTAGTACCAGCCCTCCCCTTCCGGTATTTCTCCTCCACACTGAACTGCTGCCCCTTTTTCGCGGGCGTCCCTAACCAGTTCATGAACGTCCTGGCGTCCTCGCTCCGTGGCCAGGGGGCCAAAGCTGGTGCTTTCGTCCAAGGGGTCACCGGCAACTGCTTCGGCCATACCTGTAACGAACAGATGTTCAAAGCGGTCGTAGACATCT
This sequence comes from Paenarthrobacter nicotinovorans, assembly GCF_021919345.1. Lineage (NCBI taxonomy): Bacteria > Bacillati > Actinomycetota > Actinomycetes > Micrococcales > Micrococcaceae > Paenarthrobacter > Paenarthrobacter nicotinovorans. The sequence goes on along the minus strand of NZ_CP089294.1, from coordinate 66,573 downwards.
TCGTGAACGTAGAAGCGCTTGGCCGCGATGCAGGACTGCCCCGAGTTTTGAAGGCGTGCGATTACTGCCTGGGCAGCGGCCTTTTCAATATCGGCCGAGGGCATGACGATAAAGACATCCATGCCTCCCAGTTCCAGGACACTCCTTTTGATGTTCCTGCCGGCTGCTTCAGCAATGGCGGAACCGGCAGCGACGGAGCCGGTCAGGGTGACCGCCCTGATCCTTGCGTCATCCACGAGGGGAATAACGTCTTTGCCTTCAACCAGCAGTGTCTGAAACGCGCCTTCAGGAAAACCGCCGCGGGCGAAGAGGTCTCCCAGGTACAGCGCACATTGAGGAACGTTTGAGGCGTGCTTGAGGAGCCCCGTGTTGCCCGCCATTAGTGCGGGGGCGGCGAAGCGGACGGCCTGCCAAAGGGGGTAATTCCAGGGCATAACGGCCAAAACGACGCCTAACGGGTCGAATTGTACGTGGAGGTTGGAGGCGTTGACCTCGGACGCCGGGACCGGGGTTTCCGGGCTAAGGTAGCGCTGGGCGTGATCGGCGAAGTGCCGCATGCCGGTGGCTGATTTGAGGGCCTCGTACTTTGCTGTCGTTAAGGTTTTGCCCATCTCGGTGGCGATGAGACGGGCCACTTCGTCGGCTTCGCTTTCGAGGATGTCAGCGGCCTTATGCATCCAGCGGGCACGTTCTTCAAAGGAGGTGTTCTGCAGTGACCGGAATGCTGCTTCCGCACGGGCGATCCGGTTTTCTACCTCTTCGGGCGTATGGGCGTCGAAGGTTTTCAGGGTGATGCCCGTGGTGGGGTCGATGGTCGCGATTGCCATGATGCTCCTTGTTGCTGTTTTCGATGGCTGGTAGGGCAGCGGAACGGAATGTCTACAGAGCTGCCGCGCTGAGCTGCCGGCCGATGTAGTCGCCCTGTCGCATCGACAGGGCGACGATTGTCAGGGTGGGGTTCGCGGCAGCGCCGGTGGTGAATTGTGACCCGTCGGAGACGAACAGGTTAGGTACGTCGTGGGCTTGACCGAAACTGTTGACGACGCCTTCATCAGGCTTCTGGCTCATTCGGGCTGTTCCCAGGTTGTGGCCGGAGGGCATCCCCGGGGCTCTGGTTGTGCGGATGGCTCCGACAGATTTGAAGAGTTTCTCGCCCTGCTCGTAGCCGTGGTTCCGCATGGCGATGTCGTTGGGATGGTCGTCGTAGTGGACGACAGGTGCGGGCAGACCGAGGCGGTCGGTGACGGTGTTGCTTAGGGTCACTCTGTTGGATGCCTGCGGAACGTCCTCACCGCAAATCCAAAGTGCCGCTGTGCGGGTGTAGGCTTCTACCTTTTCTGTGAATTGTGGCCCCCACTCCCCCGGGCTCATGAAGGTACTGAATGAGGGCAGCCCTTGGGCGATCATCTCGATGTAGTAGCCGCCAACGAAGCCCCGTGATGGGTCATGCCGCGATTCGTCGCTGATGATGCCTGCCATTGGTTCGCCGCGGTACATATGGACTTCGTTGGGGAACTCGGCGTAGACGAGACCGGTGGTGTGCCGCATATAGTTGCGCCCGACCTGGCCTGAGGAGTTGGCAAGGCCGTCGGTATGGCCCGAGGTAGCCGAAAGCAGGAGCAGGCGTGGGGTCTCGATTGCGTTTCCTGCTACAGCTACGAGGCGAGCCCGTTGACGTTGCAGGTTTCCGACGGTGTCTGTGTAGACGACGCCGTCCGCGCGGCCGTCAGGGCCAAGCGTGATTTGTACGGCTTGGGCTTCGGTCCGCAGTTCCAGCAGGCCCGTGGCTAAAGCCTTTGGTATCTCGCTGACAAGTGGTGACCACTTGGCGCGGCTTTTATCGCCTGCCATAGCGAAGCCGTCCTGAACTGTGCCCGGGCGGCCATCGTAGGGTTCAACGTTGGTGGCGTAGGGGCCTGTAGCGTAATGGCGGTATCCGATTCGTTCGGCGCCGTTCGCCAGAACCTTGTAGCCGTTGCTCGCCGGCAGCGGAGGTCGGCCGTGCCGGTGGGAGGCTCCCACCGCTTTTTCCGCTGCGGTGTAGTAATGGTCGAGTTCGTCCAGGTCCAGTGGCCAGTCTGCGATGGTTCCATCGGGCAGGTCTCCGTAGTACGTGTGTGTCTTGAACTCGTGCCATTTGAATCGGGGTGTCAGTCCGGTCCAGAATGTCGCCGTTCCACCGACGGCCTTTCCGTTCCACGCCGGGCTGCCGGGGAAGTCCTTCGCGAGGCTCCATGATCCAGTTGCCAGTCGGGTGTCGGTCCATGTGAGCTGCTTGTAGGACTCCCGTTCGTCGTTGATGAACTTGTCGTTGGTGATCCATGGGCCTGCTTCGAGAAGCACGACTTTAAGGCCTTGCTGCACGAGTCTGAGGGCCAAGGTGGCACCGCCGGGGCCGGAACCGATGATAACGGCGACGTCGTCATCAGTGAGGTCATACTTTTTCATCCGGCTGTCCTTGCATATTCGGTCACGTCAGGAGACATGGTTGGGAGAGGTCCGATGGGGAGGAGGGGCTCGGCGGGTTCTTCGATGCGGGGTTGGGGAAGCCATGCCAGGTCGTCGAATCCGCGGTGCAGGTAGCCGCCCTGTTCGAACGAAGACCCCGGGTAGCCTATGAATTCCCAGACTTCGCGGTCGTCGTAAAGGTGAAATGCAACCAGCGGACGCAGAGTGTTGAAGAACGTCGTTTGCTCAACCGCTCGCAACAGGCAATCAATGGCCTTGGAATCCATGTCGCGGATTGGCGAAGTTGTTATCTGGACCAAGTCCCTTAATCCGTCTGACAGGGTTCGGTATAGCCCGGGATCTGATGCGGCCTGTGTGATGATGCTGGAAACAGTCCGGGTGTAAGGTCCGTCCCGTAGGTCCGGGTGTGGATAGAGTGCTTTTGCCAGCACGATGAGCTCTGCGACGCGCGCAGGTGGAAATAGGTCTGGATGGGGCGAAAAAACAGCGCTGTCTGCCGCCATGGGCTTTCCTTTCGAACTGAAGTGAAGTGTGGAGGGAAGGACGTTCTTCCCGGCCCTCCCCTGTGCGTTAGGGAATGACCCGCTTTTGCCATACCTGCGGAAAGCCTGGAAGGTCCTCGCCGCCGAAGGCTGCGTAATGCGAATCGGGCATTCCCTCGTTGGTCTTCAGGACCTTGTCGAGATCTTCGGAAGTGACGGGTACCTGCGGCAATACCCAATCCTTGGGGATTGATTCGCCCCGGAAGAGGGACGCTGCCGCAAGGAGCGCGGTTCGCCACTGGTAGGCGTCATACACGGACGCGAAGCCTTTGAACCCTTTGTTCTTCCATGCCCTGAGGTAAGAGAGGTTGTCTTCGCCGGTCACCACAGGGATGTCCTTGCCGGTATCCTCGAAGGCCTCGATAGCTGGAACCGACTGGTCGCCCAGGTCCACCCAAACGGCATCGACAGTTCCTTTGGCGAGCTCATCGGCCACGACTGCTTTGATCTTGGTGGGGTCGGCACCGGTGATGTAGTCCGTGTATTTCAGCCCTGCCTCGCTGAAAATGTGCTGGGCAGCGGCCCAGCGCTGCTCGAAAACGTCAACTCCAGGCGCCGTACGCAGTGCTACTACGTGTCCTCCTGGTTTGACGTTTTCTGTTACGAACGTCGCTGAATCAATTCCCCAGGCCATGCCGCCCACGGAGTGGATGAATGTGGTTGCGCAATCCGTGCCGGCCCCACGGTCGAAGATGATGACGGGTTTTCCTGTGTTGCAGGCTCTTTCCACTGCCGGTGCCGTTGCCTGTGGCGAATTGGGGGCGATGATGAAGGCGTCACAGGATTGCTGGTTCACGAAGTAGTCGATGTCAGCAACCTGTGTGTTGTCGCTGTCTTGGGCGTTGCGGGTTTCCATTTGCGAGATGACACCCTGCTTTTGCAGCTCCTTGAGCTGTTCGTTCATGGTGATCCAGCCGGTCTGCCGCCACGTGTTACTGAGCGCAGCGTTGGAGAAACAGACCTTGGCCGGCGCGTTCTTTTTGAATGCTGTGGCGTCTACCATTGGCCCGTCGAGGTACTGAAGATAGGGGGTGGATGGGTCCCCGGCAAAGGTTGCAGTCCGTTGCGAGTTTTCCAGATCGAATTGTGCCTGGTCGAACCAGTCGTTGGCTGTGGTGGTGGAACCCGGAGAGGTTTCCGCACCAGCGGTCGAACCGGGAGCACACGCGGTGATCATCATGGCGGCTGCACCTAGTACCGCAAACATCTTTGTTTTGGTCCCTTGTGTAGGCACGTTGTTCCTTTCGAAGTGGCCTGCTATGGCCAGGGGGTTGTTGTTATTTGTTACTGGTCATCCGGGGTGTTGCGGTTTACCGGCCTTTTCGTCAGCCATGCTGGGCGCTTCATGCGCAGCAGTGGGATGCCGAGAGCGAGGATGATAATTGCGCCTTGAACTGAAGGGCGCCACGTCGATTGGACGCCGGCAAAGTTGAGAATGCTGACAAGGGTTTCCAGGACGTAAGCCCCTGCTACCGCGGACAGGACTGCGCCACGTCCACCTCCCAGGGCGACGCCGCCGAGAACGACGGCCGTGATGGCCGTGAACTCATAGCCCTGTCCGACAACCGGACTGACACCGGCGTAGCCGACCATGAGAACTGCTGCCACGGTGGCTGCTGTGGATGAAAGGATGAAGGCTTTAGTACGGATCCACCAGGGGCTGGCGCCAGCAAGGGCTGTTGTCGCAGGATTGTCACCAACTGCAATCAGCATTCGTCCGAACGGTTTTTTCATGAGCCAGGCCGCGCCTATAGCTACGAAGAGCAGAACCAGAACGGAGTAGGGCACGAATCCTATAAGGGGGACATTTTGCAGTCCGCCGCGGCCAATGGCGCGGAATGCATCGGCCGGGTTTCCGCTGGGAGCGCCCCCGGTGAAGTAGAAAGTCAGTCCGGACAGGACCAGCGCCGTTCCGAGCGTGGTGATGAAACTGGGTACCTTGAGCAGAGAGGTCAGTACGCCGTTGACGATGCCTACAACGGTTCCCAGCACCATCATGAGCACCATAACCTGCGGGATGCGGGATGGCTCCTGGCCAATCAGATTTCCGGCAAGAACGACCTGAGCCGAGATGACGGCGCCCATTGACAGGTCGAATTCCCCTGCGACGATGACGAAGTACTGGCCAATTGCCACGACCGCGATTGGTACTGACCTCCCAATGAACCGGGTCATCTGGTCCGGCTCTGCGAGGGATGGATTGTAGAAGGTCAGGATGATAAGGAGGACGAGGAGGAGCAAGTAGATCGCTCCACCAGGTGTGGCGAAGGAACGCAGGGTTCGTGAAAACAGGGGCTGCCTTTGGGCGGAATACCTGATTGTGGTCATCGGATGCTGCCCTCCTTCATTGAACTGGTTGATTTCGTCCGCAGTGAGTCGAAGCGCGCGGATCGTTTGAGCTGGTTTCTTTTCGCATAGACAGCGACAGCGATGATGATGATGAGGCCCCTGACTACTTCCTTCAGGTAGGGGTTGACTTCCATGATTCCCAGCAGGCTGTCGATGGTCGCGAAGATGAGGATGCCGCCGAGCGAGCCCCAAATCGATCCTTTTCCGCCGGCTAGGACTGCTCCGCCCACCACGACGGCCGCGATTGAGAGCAGGTCATAACCACCCTGGGTGCCGACCTCGGGGCTGCCGACGCCCAGACGCGCGACGATGACCAGTCCGGCGAGGCCCGCGAAGAGTCCGGAAAGGGAGTGAGCCACGATTGCGGGTAACGATTCCCTGATTCCCGACATCCTTGTGACGGCGGGATCCCCGCCCACGGCGTAAATGTGGAGCCCTGTCCGGGTCCTGTTCAGAAACAGGGCTGTGGCCACCAGGCATAGGACCATGGCAACTGTCGTCCATGGCACCACTCCCCAGGAGGCTGACCCGATGGCGGCAAGTTCAGGGGATGCTTTGCCAGTGCTTCCGCGGTAGTTGGTGAAGAGGTATCCCGAAACCACGAGACCTGTACCGAGCGTGGCGATAAAGCCATTGATCTTGACTAGACCGACGAGCAGGCCGTTGACGAGTCCAATGGCGAGGGATACCAAAATCGCTGTGACGATACCGGCAGTAGAGTTTTCTGATCGTCCTGCCATGACTCCTGCGGCCAGGACGCTGGAAAGGCTGAGCACGAATGGAACGGACAGATCAAGGCTTCCAAGGAGAATGACGAGGGTCTGTCCGACGACAACCAGACCAAGGACGGTGGTGCTGGTCAGAAGGTCGGTAATGTTCCCTTCGGTAAAAAAGCTGCGGCCGGAGAGCCCAGTGAGAGCCCCACCGCAGCAGAGGACGAGGATCCAGACCAGATATACCGAACCTGTATTGGACCGGAGGGTGTTGTTCAAAGTGGACTTGAATCTGTGAGCGTTCATGCTGCCACCGCCGCGTCGGTTATGCCGGCCGCTGCCTGCAAAATGCTTTCTTCGCTGGACCCGGCAGGAAGCTCGGAGACCAGTTCCCCGTCACGCATAACGAGAACTCTGTCGGCCATCCCGATGAGTTCAGGCAATTCGCTGGAAACCATGAGGATGGCGTGTCCGGCGGCAGCCAAACGTCGCATGAGGACGTACAGGGCAAACTTCGCACCAACATCAATCCCTCTGGTTGGCTCATCGAGAAGGACGATTTGTGGTTCCATAAGCAGCCACTTGGTGAGAATCACCTTTTGTTGATTGCCGCCGGAAAGGTACCTGATCTCCTGATCCGGTCCCCGTGCTGAGAGTTGCAGCTCCAGAAACAGGTCGGTTGCAGCCTGACGGGCAGTTGAAGTGCGTTTGGGATAGCAGGCTCGGATTACTGTCAGAGCGTTATCAATGACTGATTGATTCAGGAGCAGTCCCGTAGCTTTCCTGTCCTCCGTGACGTGAGCAATCCCGGCTCGAATTGCTTGGCGGGTTGTTTTGATGGTCGTGGGTGCCCCATTGACGTGTATCTCGCCGCGGGTGAATGGTGCCGATCCGGAGATAGCATCCAAAACTTCTGTGCGGCCTGACCCTTGCAGTCCGGCTATTCCCAGGATTTCCCCGCGACGGAGTTTCAGCGTCACGTTGTTTACTACATGGTTCCCGGCGTTTTGAAGGGAGAGCGCTGTGTCTCCAACTACTGTTCCTTCGGTCTTGGGCGGGAAGAACGAGGATAGGGGGCGCCCGACCATAAGCCGGACCAGTTCCTGCTCGTTGAGTTCTTCTGCCGGCTTCGTGGCTACAAGGGCGCCATCCTTGAGAACCGTGATGCGGTCACAAAGCTTAAAAATTTCCCGCAATCTGTGGGAAACGTAGAGAACGGCAACGCCGCGCTTCTTGAGGTTTTCAATGATGCTGTACAGGAGCTCCACTTCGTGATCCGCAAGCGCAGCGGTTGGCTCGTCCATGGAGATGACCCGGGCGTCAAAGCTGAGGGCCTTGGCAATTTCCACGAGCTGTTGCTGCGCCACAGATAGTGTCCGCACATGCGCTGCCGGGTTAATGGAGTCAACTCCAAGGGATGAAAAAAGCTCTGCAGTCGCTGCGTTCATCTTTCGTTGCGAGATGAAACCTCGCACACGCGGTTCGCGGCCGAGATAGATATTTTCGGCTACGGACCGGTCCGGCAACAGGTTGAATTCCTGGAATACCGTGGAAATGCCTGCCAGCTGAGCCTGCACAGGATGGCTGAACATAACATCCTTGCCACCTAGAACAACCTTGCCCTCGTCCCTTGTGTAGACTCCCGCAAGAATCTTCATCAATGTAGATTTCCCGGCGCCGTTCTCTCCTACGAGCCCGTGCACCTCTCCCGGCCTTATCTCAAGGTCTACGCCGGTCAGTACCGGGAATCCGAAGAATGATTTGCTCACTCCCCGTACTTCAAGTGCTAACACGAAAGCCTCATCTCACTTCGTTGTGACGCCCGCCGAAGCGGAAACCGCACCGTCTCGGCGGCCTGTTCGAGCAGCAACTGTATGACCGCGGTCACCCCCAAGTCAAGCATTATCGATAATGCCTAAAACTTTCTTTTTCTCCTTGCCCCGCGTAGGGTGAGTGCAAAGCCCGGCGAGACCAGAAAGCTCGTGCTTGCCTTCCGGGCGCACCAAGAAAGGCCGAGGAACCATGGACGCTACCTCTAAGCGGCTGACGAGAACGACCGTCGCCAGCCAAGTGCGAGACTTCATCGTCATGGAAATTGCGCAGGGAAGGCTACCTTTGGGTGCCCCCGTTCGTGAGATGGAAATAGCGGCACAGCTCGGGACAAGTCAGACGCCGGTGCGTGAGGCGTTTCGTGAACTCGCCGCCCTTGGCCTGCTCGAATCCCGTATCCACGTCGGCACCCGCGTACGACAACTAGCCGAAAAGGATTTGGTTGAGGCGGTGCCCATCCGTTCTGCCCTTGAAGGCATAGCCGGCCGCTTAGCCGCCAATAACTATCACAAACACGCTGAGGAGGTTCGTGGAAGCTTCGAGGCTATGAAGGAAGTAGCGGAAGGGGGTGACCGCAGGGTTTTCGCTGCGGCCAGTACCACGTTCCACCGATCCGTCGTACGGGCGGCCGAAAACGCCTCTCTGCTGCGCGCTTGGAACGCCCTGGGAATCGAGGTCATGACGATCTTGGCAATGGCCTCCAGCGACATCCCATTAGATGACGCAGCCGAATCACATCGACCAATTGTTGACGCCCTCGAAGCTGGCGATCCTGAGCTGGCCGAGCATGCCCTGACCCATCATGTTGCTGCCTATCTCCCCGCCACTGCACACTCCAATGGGGGAGTAGACGCCGCCGTCCAGGCGAGTTAACGGCTAAGCCGTCTGGTCAGCCTGGTGTGGTAGCGCTCCTTCCCGGGTCCTCCCTATACGACGGCTTAAAGCCGAGCCAACTCGACGTTCAGCGTGGCAGGCCCTTCTGCCTTACTTAGTCCTGGAAAGGTCCGTGCAATTCGGGCACACCCTAACCTGACGTTGCCGGGGTTTGAGCAGGGAGAATGCCTGGCAAGTGGGGTGACCTCGGGAGGTGTTCCGGGGCGAGTCCGGTCACGGGAGAGGATTTTGGGTCGGTGGCACTGGCAGGTGCGCGTTTTCCGGATTTTTTGTCCGTTGGTGATTTGTTTTGCGCGTCATTTGTGCCAGGGCTGGGTGTCAGTTTGGGTTCTAAGAGCATTGTGATCCACTGTCAGAGAACGCCGACGTCCGCGCTATTCTGACGCCTTTTAGTTTCGTCGGCGGTAGTGTCCGGGGATGCGTTTGCCGGCGCGTGTGTGTTCGGGGACCCATATGTCACCGTGGGATGGCGGAGAGGGCGGTGTCGCCGTTCCGCCCATGTCCACCACTGTCGGTGAGGGTGTCAGGGAGGCGACCCGTTTGGTGTTTTCCCCTTCAAAGGCTTTAGCCATGGAGTGGAGTGAGTCGGGTTCGGCTCCGAGGCTGAGGGCGTCCTCGCGCCAGTGGGATACGGCGGCGGCAACCTTTTGCAGCCGGGTGATGGCGGCGTCCCTGGTCAGCCGGAAAGCGTCGGCGAAGTCCAGGAGGTCCCGGACGTCCCTGTCGAAGAGCCCGCCGTGCGGTGTCAGTGGGGTTTCTGATGCGCCTGTTGGCATCGGGTTCACGTCGAAGGACGGCGACAGGCGCCACCCTTGACTGGTGCGGAGGAGCCCGTGGTTTCTCATGTGGTCATCGGTGTTGTTGACCATGGCGATGAAAGCGGCACGGCTGAACATTTCGTTGGCGTCCTGTACGGGTGCTGCGGAGATGTGGGCGACTTCGGAGGCGATTTTCACGTAGTCGGGGTGTGCGTAGGTGTCCAGCTGCAGTGCGGTGCGCACGCTCATGTACGGCAAACGCAGGTCACCGTCCCGGTCGAACCGGCGGGTAAGGAAGATATGGGAGAACTCCCCCAGCTGCATGAGCCTGGACTCGGCGACCCGGATGCCCGCTCGTTCCTGGAGCCTGACGGCGACCATTTCCCATAACTGAACGTTACGGATATCCGACGTCTTCGGGAATTTCGCCAGCAGCATGGACCCGTCCTCATCCCGTACCCAGGCTTTGGGCTGCGCCCCGCCCGGGGAGGAACCAGCGCCCATCAGCAGGGAGTTTTCCTCGGTGACCTCACCAGTCTCAGCGAAAATCCTGGCTTCCTCGGCGAGGACGCCGAGATCGCGGACACTCGCGCCCCGCCCCCAGGAAGAGAGAAACATCCCGTTATCCCTGAACCGAAGGGCGCCCTGCCTGGTCTCATCGTTGACCAACAACAGGTACCCGGCTTCTCCCGTGGGTGGAATACGGCCGGCACCCTCGGCACGGGCTTTTTGGCGCAGTTCTTCGAAGAGCAGCTTCTTGCCCCAGTCATCCGGCGCGGCGTCCTGGAAGGCCCCGAACAGTCCACGGCCCTGAGTGGGGTTCTGGGGGCCGCTCCTCAACGGTAGCTCCGGGGAGAGCTCGAATGCCTCTGGATCAGACATCCAACTGTCAGCATAGGTGAAGGAGACATGCTCACGGGACGACAGCCCATCCGTTTCAATGTCCATCACCCCGGCCAAGGTCTCATTCACGAGTACCTCCACACGCCGGATGTTACGGGCCGCCATTAAGGCTTCCTCGGGGCGCGCTGTCGGCCCAGCAGGTGCGCCCGCGCCCTGCCAAGATCAGTATTCAACGGATCGACAGCACCAATGAGGTCTTCGGCGACGCCGAGCACCGACGCAACCGTCATCAGGTGCTCGACCTTCCCGCCTTCACCGGCCTCCAGGCGCATCAGGGTCGACCGGGACACATCGGCCCGTTCGGCGACAAGTTCCTGCGACAAGCCAAGAATGATCCTGCGGCTCCGGAGATTCTCCCCCAGTCGTCGCATGGCCTCACTACTCTCCCTCACCTAGCTATTTTCCGTCATTAGCCTATCTAATGCAATAAAATAGCTACATTATGTGTTCTGGTCTGAGTGTATGCAGTGTCCAGAGAACTTGACATGAAGTCCGGTCCTCGACGCACCGAAGAGAGGTCCGGGCCCGCTGCATGAGCCTCCGAGCGCTAATGGCCCTGCCGAGTGGCCAAGGACCAGCGGCTCAAGAGGTTCGAGGTCAGGCTAACAGGGTGAGCTCGTCGCGTCCCTGCCTGACCGGTGTTGGTGGGTCTGGGGTGAGTTGCCGACAGGCTGTTCTGCGAAAGTGTTTTCGCTTGTCCTTGGTGCGTGCCAAGAGTAGAACGGCGCTAAGGGCAGTCGGTAGGCCGAACGGTCCGGTTTTTGTTCGTGGTTTCCTGTTGGCTGGGGCACGGGAGTCGGAGACTGACGCGCGCCATAATTCGTGACGCACGTACGTGGTGGACGGATTCATGCTGCTCAGGCGGAGGTGGCGACCATGACTTCCATACCAGCGCACAGTGTCAAAACACGACGGCCTGCCACGTGGGCCGTCGAGGCCGTGATCCTTCTGTTGCTGATCCTGGCGGCCGTCAACAGCGCGCCTTCGGATCTCTTCGCGCGTCCAGCGCCAGTGCCAGCGGTAGGACCGGCCGTGGGGCAACCACCGGACGCGATCACCCGGCTTTTGGACGGCCCTCGTGAGCTGTGGCGCTTCCGGCCCCGCAGCGCTACGGGCTGGTGATGAAACCCTTGTGAGCGGCGGGTGTCCTCGGAGTCAGGTGATGACCGTCATGACGTTCCAGCCGACACCGACACGTACCCGCGGATCGTAACCACCAGAGTCCGTCCCGGGATACAGCCACAGCGCGCCGGCGGTGTCGCGGGCAAGAAGATCGGGCCGGTCATCGCCGTCAACGTCGCCTGGCGTGAGCATCGCTGTCATGCCGTTCCAGTCGATACCGACCAGTTGCCGGTCCAGCCAGGCCCCTTGCGGTGTTCGTTGGTAGAGCCACAGATTCCCGGAACGGTCCCTGGCGAGGAGGTCGTTTCCAGGCTCGGACGTGTTTCCCGGGCCCAGGATTGCGGTCATCTCGTTCCACCCGGCTCCGATCGCGGTGCGGGGCAGCCATCCACCCTTGCCGTTGCCCGGGTACAGCCACAGAACCCCTGCCGTGTCCCGGGCAACGATGTCGGCTTTGCCGTCGAAGTCGACGTCTCCCGGAGTAACGACGGCGGTAATGCCGTTCCAGCCCGTCCCTACCTTGGTGCGGGGCAGCCAGTCGGAGGTGCCGTTCCCGGGGTAGAGCCACAGATCACCTGCACTGTCGCGGGCCAGGACATCTGCTTTGCGGTCGCCGTTGAAATCACCGGGGGTAGCGACCAGGTTCATGACGTTCCAGCCGGAACCCACTTGCTTGCGTTGCAGCCAGTCGGCGGCGCCGTTGCCGGGGTAGAGCCACAACGCCCCGTTCGCGTCCCTGGCCAGGACATCGGTGGCGCCGTCGGAGTTGTAGTCCCTGCGGACATGTTCGATCACCGGAGCGTCCAGCACCGTAATCTTGGTGCCGTTGATATAGGTCCCGTAGCCTCTACTGCCGCCAGGCTCCAGGGTAAAGGTGTAGAGGTTGTCACCGAGGTACTCGGTGGCCAGGATCTTGTTCGAGGGCAGCGACTGGACCAGAGCGAAGCTACCAACAATGTAGAGCCGTTTACCGTCGGCGCTGACCTGGACGACGGGCTTGGACCGCCCCGAGTACCCATTCGCCAGGGGCGCGGAGGTGTTGTTGACCAGGTCAAGTTTGGCGACAAAATACGCCCCGGCTTCATAGCGGCCGTTGACGTACCGCGGCGGTTCCTGATCGACCGTGTAACCGGTCTTCCCATCCGGGGTGAAGACCGGCGTCGACGGGACACTCGTCGTCCTGATGGTCGCCACGACCGTGTCAGTGGCCACGGAAACGACGGAGAACCCCCTGGCGAGGGTCTCCGGGGACTGCATGGGGTAGTACATTCGGGTGCCGTCCGGGGACAGTGCTCCGTCCGAGGCGCCGGCAGGAACCTGAATTGTTTTGCTCACCTTATAGGTGGCTGGGTTAATGACGGAAAGGGTGCCATCGAACATGTTTGCGACGTAAACCTTAGACCCGCCGGCGACGAAGACCGGCAGGCCTGGGCCTGCCCCGACCGGAATCACTGCCTTGACCTTCCTGGCAGCAACATCAATGGCCACCACAGACCGGGCCGAGACTGCATCCTCGGAGGCATACACGGTCGACCCGTCAGGGGAAACAGCGAGCTTACCGCTCGAATGCTCCAAAATCACCACGCCCGTGACCGTCATCGAAGACAGATCGACGATGGACACATTGGGTGTCCCCCCGCCGGCGGAAACGACCGCCGTGGATCCATCCCGGGAGAGCACCATGGACCTGGCGCCCGGCACTGCGACAGTGCCAGCAACAGTGTCGGAGCCGACATCGATCACCGACAGAACGTCCCCGCCAACCGCGTACGCCCTCGAACCGTCACCACTGAACACCACCGCTGCAGTGGCGCGCACGTCAATGGTCGACGGCGGCGAGAGCGTCGCCGCCGGAACCGCTCCCAACGGCGCCCCACCGGTGCTGACCTTACCCGTGTGGAGGGTCAGTGCACTGGTGTTCGGCCCTGGCCCCTCAGCGAAAGCGGACGCGGGAAAGAGCGCCAATAACAGCCCCATGACAGCAGCAAAACCCACCAAGCTGCGGTAGACGCGCGCGATTCTTGTCTCCAACATGATGGATCCCCCAATTTCACGCGCCACGGATCTGAGCACCAAGCGCCGATAGAGCCACACAGTAGCCACCGCCGACTGGAAAAACCAGAGCTGTCTCCCTGCCAACGCCGCAGGAGGTCAGCGTCCTGACGTGTCTCGGGGTGCAGAACAGCACGTGCCTAAGGTCTACGGATGTTGTTCGTTGCCAACGAGTTCTCGTGCACGGCGCCGACCCTGTTGAGGCAGACAGACATGAACGGTTGCCGGTTGCACGGCGAAGGGACAGGCCAGCCAGATCCCCCTGTGCAGTACGTTCGGCGTCTGCCGATGGCGGGCCACAGCTCACCGTAGACAGGGACTGCCGCTGAGCCACCCCGGCGTTTGTCACTCCCCGGTGCGCAGCTACGGAACCGGTCCCGGAGAGAAACAGGCGTTGCCTCGGTGCCTCATTGGATTGCAGTCTTTAGGATGGGACCGTAACCGCAGGCCGGGGAAGGGTTGGGTGTTGGTGGTGGGGGAACAACCCGTGGATGAGCGTGAGGACCGGCGGCAGAACCGGGCGGAGCTGCGCAGGGCTTTCGTCCTGCCTTCGGTCATCGGCCTGATCGTCCTCGGGGTCGCCGGGGTCAACTTCGCCAACGGCCTGTCCCAGAAACAAAACCAAGAGGCCGCCCTGACGCTGCCGGCCTGCCAGGTGATACCCCGGGCGGGGCTGGTCCCCGCAGACGGGGCGTTGTTCGGGGTGAACCTGGACTGGCACAACAAGCCTTTGGCCACGTTCGCGACAGACCTCGGCCGCAAACCCGCTGTCAGTGTCTCCTTCACAGGGTTCCCGCTCACGGCCAAAGACGAGTCCGACCTGGCCCGGGCGGTGGAGCAGATCCGCTCCGACGGGCACATGATGCTGCTGACCCTGGAACCCCACGACGGTTTGAGTTCGGTCACCGAGGGCACAGCCACCGCCCTGGCGAAAGACCTGAATAAGTTCAACGAAGACGGCGTACCGGTCATCGTGCGGTTCGCCCACGAAATGAACGGCTCCTGGTACGCCTGGTCCCAGCAACCCCAGGAATACATCGCCGCGTACCGGACCATCGCGGACGCCGTCCACACCCACGCGCCCGGCTCGGCGATGATGTGGGCGCCGAACTACGGCGGCGGGTACCCGTTCGCCGGCGGCACCTATGAAGCCAAACCCGGCACAGCGGACTTCCTCGCCCTGGACACCAACGGCGACGGCACCCTCACCATGCAGGACGACGCGTACGCCCCGTACTATCCCGGGGATGAGGCCGTGGACTGGGTGGGCATGTCCCTGTATCACTGGGGCGCGAAATACCCGTGGGGCGAGAATGAGCTGCCCGAGCCGGGCAAGTTCACTGACCAGCTCACCGGGACCTACAACGGGGCCAACGGCGACGACAGCCTGTTGCCCGATTTCTACACCGTTTACGGAGTCGATCACGGCAAACCCGTCGCCATCCCCGAAACAGCTGCCCTCTACGCACCGGGCGTTGGCGGGGACCAGGAACTGGCCATCAAACAAGCCTGGTGGAACCAGCTCTTCTCCCCGGAAACCCACGCGCGGTTCCCGCAGTTGAAGATGGTCAACTGGTTCGAATGGGACAAGACAGAGGTCGAAGTCAAAGGCCGCGTCGATTGGACCATCACCAACACCCCCGCCATCCGGGAAGCTTTCACCACCGCGCTGCCCGACTGGCTCCGCTACGGCCCCGACAAAACCTGCCGACCCCAGCACTAGGCCGCCCCTTCCCGGAGGCCGCCGGCAGGGCCGGCCGCCCTCCTGTGCCAGTCAAAAAACTGGTGGCGGGTAACCGTTTCGCTCATCCCGCGACGGGGCTTTACTGGTTGCAGCGGTACCACGATCACCTGCCCGGCCGGGATGCCTGGGGCCGGTGGTCCGGGAATCCGCACGTGGCCGGGTGCCCCTTGGCGCCCGGCCACGCCTTCTCGCAGGGGCAGCGGCGTTGCGTCTCAAAGGCAGCCGCGCCCATCCACAGGGCCCGCACCGTCTGATGCTCGAGCTTCGTTGCAGGCTTATGACCCATCTGTCTGTCACGGGCCAATCCCCACCCGGTATAGCTAAGTATCCTTAGTGATGGTGTTCTTGTAGCGGGACGACGCGGTCATCCCGCCCGGCCTGACCTGTGAGGTCAGGGCGTACTGGTTGTGGCTGGCGCTGCCGGTCCGGGGCCAACGAGTTGGGGCCTGAGGCGGACGGGGATGCCGGCTGTGGCGAATTGGTGGTCCATGCCTTCTTGGACGGTGGTGTACTTGCCGTTCTGGACGTCGTAGCCAAGGAATTCCCAGTTGTAGATGCTGGTCCATGGTTGTCCGAAGTCGGTCAGGTATCTGCCGTTGCTTTGGAGTGTGGCGATGTTGTACCAGGCGTTGCCGCCGTCCAGACCAATGGCTTTGACGCCCGCGTCCGAGATCGAATATGCCAGCCAGCCTTCGGCGCAGCCGAGGACGGTGTAGTACTGCTGCTCGTTGGCGGGGATGGGTTTGATCGCCCGGACCTGGTCCTGGCGTTGGATGTCGATGTTGGCCGGTACGCAGGCGCCGGCTGCGGGTCCTG
This sequence comes from Paenarthrobacter nicotinovorans, assembly GCF_021919345.1. Taxonomy (NCBI): domain Bacteria; kingdom Bacillati; phylum Actinomycetota; class Actinomycetes; order Micrococcales; family Micrococcaceae; genus Paenarthrobacter; species Paenarthrobacter nicotinovorans. The sequence goes on along the minus strand of NZ_CP089294.1, from coordinate 50,381 downwards.
CGGGCACGGTGGCGGGCGGTGCTGTGCTCGCGGCGGGGGCGGTGACGACCCGGGACGGGCTTGGCGTCGTGGTCGGCGTCTGGGCGGACGAGGGTGTGGACGTCGGTGTTGGCGTGGGCGAGGCCGAGGGAGTGGGCGTTGCTGAGGCGGTCGGTGTGGGGGTTGCCGTGACAGTGGGAGTATCGGTGGTGGCCGGGGCGGGTGCCGATTGAGGGGCCAGGTTCCCTGCGACGACGACGGCGCCGATGACCGCCGCAGCTGCGAGCACCACGCCTGCTGTCGCTGTCCAGCGGGTCCGCCGGGTCTTGCGCTCGGCGAGTGAAACGACGTTGGGGTCGTCCGTGAAGACGGTGGAGCGACCCGGTAGGACTCCGGGGGTGGTCCCGGGTTCGGGGACATGGGGTTTGGCGTTCTTCATGAGTTGTTCGATGCGGTCCATGGTTAGACTTCCCGTTCTGTCATGAGGTGTTGTGGTGCGGCTTTCGCGAAGGCTTTGCGGGCCCGGTGCAGCCTGACCGCGGCTGCTGAGGGTGTGCATCCGAGGCTTTCGGCCAGTTCTGCCGTGGTGAGGTCGTCCCAGTAGGAGAGCATCAGGATTTCCCGGTCCCGGTCCTTGAGGAGGGAGAGGATCTCGGCGACGCTGGCCTGCTGTGCGTCATCGTTGGTGATGGCCGCTTGGGTTCGTGCCTCTTCAGCCAAGCGCTGCATGAGTTGTTGGCGGCGGCTCCGGCCCTTGTATTCATTACCGAGGACGTTTCTGGCCGTGGCGATCAGCCATCCGATTCCAGGTGGCTCGGGCGGTTGTTTCTCCCACACGATCCGGAACACGTCATTGGCCAGTTCCTCGGCCCGTTCGCGATCGCTGATCCGGTACGCGATGTACTGGTAGATGCGGCTGAAGTGTTCAGCGTGAAGAGCAATCAGTTCCTGCTCTCTGGTAGCCAACATCCTTGTTCTTTTCCCCCGGGCTAGTGCGATGTGATGATTCAACCCCTTAGTGTCCCGGGAACCGGTGTTTCTTACATAACCGGAGAAAAACTTTGTGACCCCGGTTCCGGCCAGGTCCTAACCCTTGTCGGGTCGGCGCATGGGTTTACCCAGTGGCTGCCGCGGCGCGTACGGACACCTGGTTACTGCGGGAGCGGAGATACCCGGCAGCCTCCCCCAAATGAGCTTGCCGGGTATCGCGTCTAGAGCCGTTGCGCGGCCGAGATGCGGCTACTGCGTCTTTGCTTGCCCGGGTGAGGGGCCCACCCCATGCTTCTGTAGGATCGAACGGCCAGGACTACGACGAGCGTTGCGGTCACCAGAACAACAGTTGAAACGGCGACAACGATCACGCCGACGACATGAACGAACAGTACCCCAAAGATCACCACTGAGTGGGGGTCGATAAATTCCATGGTCTTTTCTTGTGCTTGGAGTGGAGGCGATCAGGGAGTGCTGGTTGCGGGTCCGTGGCCGACGAGTTGTTCCCTCAGCCGGACGGGTATGCCGTTGGTGGAGAACTGATCGTCCATGGCATCTTGCACTGTGGCGTATTTGCCGGCCTGGACATCAAAGGCGAGGAATTCCCAGGTATGGACGCTGGAATATACCTCTCCGTACTCATCCAGGTACCGGCCGCTGCTTTGGAGCCTGGCAATTCTGTACCAAGCGTTACCGCCGTCCAGGCCAATGGCTTTGATGCCTTCACCGGAGATGGAGTACGCAAGCCAGCCTTCGGCGCAGCCAAGGACGGTGTAGTACTGCTGTTCACCGGCCGGGATGGGCTTGATCGCCCGTGCTTGGTCCTGACGTTGGATGTCGATGTTGGCCGGAGCGCATTCACCCGCTGTGGGGCCGCCAGGCTCTGGAGCTGCGGGTCCGGGACCGACGAGCTTTTCCCTCAGCCGGACGGGTATGCCTTTGGTGGCGAATTCGTGGTCCATGCCTTCTTGGACGGTGGCGTACTTGCCGTTCTGGACGTCGTAGCCAAGGAATTCCCAGTTGTACACGCTGGAGAATACTTGTCGGTGGTCATCGAGGTAACGGCCATTGCTTTGGAGCGTGGCTATCCCGTACCAGGCGTTGCCGCCGTCCAGGCCAATGGCTTTGATGCCCTCATCGGAGATGGAGTAGGCGAGCCAGCCTTCGGCGCAGCCAAGGACGGTGTAGTACTGCTGTTCACCGGCCGGGATGGGCTTGATCGCCCGGACCTGGTCATCGCGTTGGATGTCGATGTTGTCCGGGGTGCACTCGCCCGAGCCGGGGCCGACACTCAGGTCCGCTGGTGGGGCGGTTAGCGGGGTGGTCACCGCCGGTGCAGCAGCGACTTGTGGGGCACTGGCAGCAGGAGTGGGCGCCACCGCTGACCCGGTGCCTGAATCTTCGATGGCGGGTGCAGCGCCAGTCGCCGGGACTATGACGGCTGATGGCACCTCGAGCAGGACAGGAGCATTGAGCGTGTTAGCCGCGTTGGGTTCAGGCGACGGCAGTTGCTGATCAACAACGGTGGCGAGAGGCTCGATAGCGGCCATCGAAACCTCTGATACTCCCCGACCGGTGGAAGTACCGGACTGCGGACCGGCAGGAATACACGCGGTGAGGGTCAGTACGAGTGCAAGAGAAACGACAGTAGCGGACTTGGCATAACAAGATCGACGGTACTTCATAAGTCTGGGTCCTTCCCCCGTGGAGTGACTGAGCAGAACAGCTTGCTCGTACCTGTTGTTTCCACAGCGGCACGAAAAATTACAGCACCAGAAAAAACCTTCGCCGGAACAGCCCTCGACTTACCGTCAGACCATGCAGCTCAACATGCCCATGAGCCCGTCCCCCGCCCGGTCACTGTGGCTTGGTTGCGTTTGATACGAGCAGTGGCGCGGCGAAGCTGCCACAAGTCGAGGACTCATCCCGGGAGGATCACGAACCAACCTGGGCGGATACGGGCTCCCGCGTTCGGTCCGTTTGCGACGACGGCGGCGCCTGGAGGATAGGCGCGTTGATCAGGGCCCGGTCGTAGGCCACCAAGGCGTTGTTTTCGATGATCTGCTCTGTTGATGTCACGAGCCCGGTTCGCTTGTCCCTGGTCAGGCGGACAACCTTGTTGTGCCTGTAGACGTTTCCTCCGGATTCGTGGAAGTAGGCGTCCTCTTCGCGAATATGGAATTTGACGTCCTGCGCGCGCTCGGCGCGAAGTTCACCGCAAAGGTGTTCGTCAGTTGTACTGACGAGGAACTGGTACGCCTGGTCGGTGTCATTCCGCACCCTGTAGTCCAGGTAGTTATAGATGATCGAGGTTCCCGAACCGAACGGTATCTGGCGGTTGAAATCAGGGAACAGGTCAAGATCTCCGTGGTGGTGGTGTTCAACGACCGTCAACTCGCTGTGCAGGACCATCCAATGCAGGAGGTTCGTGAATTGGCACAGCCCTCCCCCGATTCCCGAGTCGGGCCGGCCGTGATTGATGACCAGGCCTTCCCGGTAGCCCTTGGCCTTCGTGCAACTGCCCACAAGCTTCCAAAAAGAGAAAGTTTCCCCAGGCTGGAGCACGACCGAGTTCACCAAAGGAGCCGCGATTCCCAAACTGACGGCCTTGTTCTCCTGCAAATGCAGGTCCACGTTGCCGAGCTTCCGCCGGATCAAGGAGTTGTGGCGATACACCACCACCGGAAGCACTTCAGCCGGCCGCTGCCGGGCAAAGGCTGTGGCCGCAAAGAAGTCCTTCAGGCGGCGACACAAGATCATGCGGTGAACGGAAAGACGGTACGTCAAAGGCGATATTTCACAAAACAGTTTTCGCGGCAATTGCTTCCCCAACAACAAGCCCCTCAGGGCGGCCATCGAGCCGGAGAACCGGCATCGCCTACATCTTTCCAGACGTTGGACAATCCAAGGAAATCACAGGCCCCAAACGGCCACGTCCAGCAGTCAATTCAACACGATCTCGCGGCATGATTTGAGGGCTTCACCCGGCATAGCCGATCAAGAGATTCCCCAGTCTTGGCACATGGCCGTGGGCGTACCTCAGCTAGCAGTTAGATACGTCCTAAACGTATCAGCTACACCCCAACCTGACGTCAGGCGCAGGACGAAATGGCGTCAGGTTAGAGTCCGATGGCCCCTTTCCTGGACGGGCCGGTGGGGATTCTTAGACTTCAATCTGACAGGCGGGGGTGGAGTTGCGCGTCGTCCCCAATAACACCCTTCAGTGAAGGGCGCTATTGGGAGAACTCCGGGGGCCGAAAGTGAGAACTGAAAAGCGGTTTAGGAATCGGCCGAGGGGATTTCGGGTGCGACGCGTGCCAGCAGGGCGGCGTGGACGTCTTCCAGGGTTGCTGCGCGGGCTTCGGCCGTGGCCAGTTTCCGGGAGGCTTCGGCTGCGTTCATAGCAGCTTCCCGTTCATTCCCGCGGGATTCTTCGAGTTGGCGGGTAACGACAGAGAGCTGCCGTTCGAGTGCATCCCGTTGTTCCTGGACCCGCGCCAGATCGGCTTTATGGTTCGCGGCTGCGGCTTCATTCTCGGCGGTGGCCTTATCCAGATCCGCGACCAACTCCGCGATCTCCTGGTCCTTTTCTCCACGTTCCACGGCCCAGGCCGCCTCAAGGCTAGTGTGGCGTTCAGTCGCCGCAGCGGACGCTTCGGCCCAGACTGCTCCGGCCAGCCGGGCAGCCTGTTCAAGCAAAGCGGGAGGGGTGGCGGCGACCTGCCCCCCTGCTGCGCGCTTCTCCTCGTTCCATTCCTTCAGGAACCTGGTCGCGTCCGCGTTGGACACCCCGGCAGCGGCCCTGACCGTCGAGACCGTCGGGCGGCGTTCCAAACTGATTTCCTCCGCTGCGGCGTACACGCGGTCCTTAACGCTCAGCACCATCACCAAAACACCTCGTCCGATTAGGAATAGTAGTAGTAGTAGGAGTAGTAGCAATGCTACTACTCCTACTTTCATTCTGTCCAGGGCGGCACCCGGTCATACGGAACGGGCCTCACGCTTGCCGCCAGCTCTTGGCCGCTGCGTCCGGGGGGCCAAAGGTTCCCGGAGCCGCAGGTTCGTCAGCTTCTCTCGGACACGGGCATGCGGACTCTGGCCGCCCCCCTTGTGAATGCCAGCTGCTTCAGCAGCGGCCGAGCAATAGCAGGTCCAGCGGCTTCAAGCCAGCCAATGGTTGGATGACCTCCTCGTTCATAGACGGCGGATACAGTCCCCGACTCAGGCCTCGCCACGGGGAGGGGAATGGCCTCAAGCAGCTTGCGGTGGCCGGACTTTGCCGCCGAAGGTTCCTGGCCGTGTTAGTCGTCGTTACAAACAACCAACTGGCAGAATCGCGGCCTTGAACCAGGCGGCAAAGCCAGCAGACGCCGACGGAGGGACCCATGAGGGACTCGTTTAACGGGGAGAGACCATGACGTTGCGCTGTGGTCTGGTACATTTCGGGTAGCCAGAAAGGGTCGTCTATGGGCTTCATTACACGCCGTCTCGTCCCACGCAAGATTCGCAGAGCAGCTCACCCCGTTAGAACCGCCAAGCGTGCGGTCTACCGCGCCACCGTTCCGCGCAGCGTACGCCGTTCCGTGAGCGCAGCACGCAAGGTGGCCCATCCCGTCAGAACTGCCGGTTACGCGGCCGAGAATGCTATTTTCGGACCCCACCGACGACGCCCCTCACGCACCGGCGCCTCCGTCGCCTACGGCACCTACGGCGTTCGGCACCGTAGCCCGAGATCTGCGGCCAACTGCCGTAAGTGCAATCAGATTCCATCGGCGTTCAGCCATTCCCCCACCCCCGCAAAGGGATCTGGCAAGTCATCCCCACGGATCGGCGGCATGGCTGCAATGGGCGTCTTCGCGCTGATCGGTTTCTCGAGCGGTGGCGGTGGCGCCATCCTCGGATTGTTGCTCGTTATCGCATTGCTTACTTGGGCACTCGTCGCTTTCGCCGTCAGAGACCACTGACCTCGCCGTCACCGCGGAACCCTAATCATCCATTGGGTACGACGATCCATGGAGTAAGCGAAGCTCCAATCAAATAGCGGTTGATCGGAGCTTCGCTCCTATTCTGTCCGGCTCAGCTGGGGTTTCGCTGGAAAGCATACGAGCCGTTCCGTGCGCGGCATTCATCGAACCGCTACCCCGGATGGTGCGGGGAGGACCATATTCATGTTCCCGCCACGGACTGCACTGAATCTCACCCCTTGGGGTGGACCTGTTGGTCAGCGGCTGGGGCCGCTCCTGCTTCTCTCGGCGCCCGCCGCGGCCCCGCCACGGGTCCTTCTGGCCTTGGCCGCTTTCTCGACTGTGACGGCTGCGTTGGGGTGGGTGCCTTCGCTGCGGGCGGCAGCGAGCCGGCCTTGTATATGCGTTTCATTGGCACCTGTATCGGCTAGGGACTCCGCGAACTTCTCGTGGTGTTCAGCGGACCCGTAACCGGCCCGTGCAGCGGTTTCCGTTTTCAGGCTCTGGTCTTTGAGCCGGTCGCTGTCGTTGCCGGTGACGCGGCGCTCGATCTCGCGCCCGACATCTTCCAGGTGGGCGAAGAGTTCTTTCTCGGCCCGCTCGTACCGTTGTTCCTGGGTTGACCATTGGTCGCCTGTGAAGCCTCCTTCTGCCAGGAGTTTCGCTTCGTGCAGCTTCGTGGCGGCGTCCACGAAGGCGGGGTCTTTGAAGTGTCGCTCCCCTGCTCCGTTGATGTTCGCGTTGATTTCCTTCTTCAGCTGGTCGATGTCAGGCCCGCTAATGCCGTCCTTGCCGATGAGGAACATCCGCTCCTTAATTTCGCTGTCTGCGACTTCCAGCGCTTTCGGGGTTTTAGCGTTGTGTGCCCTTCGGAGCGCCTGGGTGAGTTCGGGATTGGCAAGGTATTCCACGGGTACTTGGTGGCGTTCCATCTCTGGTGCGAGTTTCGCGGCCTGGGCGCGGAGTTCTTCGGCACGGGCTGCTGCGAGCAGTTGCATGGCCTTTTCGTGCTCGCTTGCTGCTTTCCGTGCTTCTTCTTGGGCGCGGGCGAGGGCTTCCTGCCGCGCCTGTTCAGTGGTGATGGCGTGGATGCCTGATTCGAGGTAGACGGGGTCGGGTCCTACGTCGAGGGTGTCGATGCCGTACCGTGTCAGGACTTCCTGGCGGATCTTCTCCGAGGCTGCAAGGGCTGTCGGGTCGTGGTCTTTCCATGCTTCAGCGACGGTGTGCGCGGCGGCGATATCTGATGGCTGGGCTTTGTCCCACCATTGGTCTTTCTCGACAGGCGCGAGGACTGCTCGGGCGGAGCTGCGTTCGGCTGCAAGGCGTGCCTGGGCTTCGTGCGCTGCCTGTGAGTCAAGGTGGTGCTGCCGCCGCTGTGCTTCTTGGCGGTGCCTGGCCAAGGTCTCAGCAATGCGGGATGCGATCATCAGTGATTGACGCAGCCCGCCGTCTACGACATCGTCCATTCCGTCTGATTCACTCATGAGTGTTTCCCCCTTGCACTAGTGGTGTGATTCTTATCGGTCGAGGCCTTGGCCGGTGTCGCGCTGGCTGGTCTGTTGTGTCTTGGTTGGTGTGGCGGGCGTCGCCGGCGTGGGGGTTGCGGGAACCACGGAACCGGGCCGGAGGGGAGTCATTCCCCGACGCGCAATATCAACTGCCCGTGGAGGCACTACCGCCTCCGACGCTGACTGTTCACCGGCGCCCACTGGCACAGGTTTGGGCATGGTGACGGTGAACGGTGCCAACTGGTTTTCCACGACGGAGCGGATGCGCTGGGCTTCGCGGGTACGTCCGGACTGGGCGTGCATTTCGTACACGGCGAACGCGGTGTTGATGAGCTGGACCATGAGCGCTGTTTGCGCTGCGGTTTTGTTCTTGGACGATGCTGCCATGAACAACATGGCGGTCCCGGCGATGGACGGCAACACGACCGGTTTGCTGTGCTGCCGGGGCGCGCGGAGCTGGGCTGTGCGGGACAGTTCAGCGGCCGTTGCGGCCAACGGACCGGGAGTTGGTTCGAGCCGGTAGGACCAGGCAGCGAACGCGCCGGACACTTCCCTGGCTGCCTTGGCCCAGGTGGCGTGATCGTCCCTCGGGATGGTGCGGAGCTGGTCCGCCAGGGCGGTCGCGTTGCGGGTGTAGTCAACCCATGCCTGGCCCGGCGGGGTTGCGTTCTCCGGTCCTGTTCTTGAGACGGTCCGTTTGTTCCGGGCTGCAGCGTTCCATTCCGCCGCGGCCTCGGTAGCGGCCTGGGGTGAGTCCATCCAGTCCTGCCGCAGCGCACCGAGTCTCAGGTCTGTAGCGAGGGTGCCGCCGCCGAACCAAATGGGCCGCTCCCCCGGCCGCGGTCGTTCGGCCACGGAGTATCCGACGATGACGTCGGTGGTGGTCTTCGCATAGCGCGGGCGGACCAGCATTCCGGTCTGACGGGCCCGCCGGACGAACTCCCCCTCGGTCGCTGAGGCGCTGGCGCAGGCACGGACTTTCCGCGCCAGGGAAGCACGGTGCATCTCGCGCTCGCCCCGGAGAGCGGTGGCTTTTTCGGCCCGGTCGTAACCGCGGGTGGCGTGCACAGTAGAGAGTTGTTCCAGCCCATACTTAACCTCAAGCTCGCGGCAGGCCTGCTGAGCCGTTTTGTAGTCACCGTGGGTGGAGGCCTTGGTGCCGTCTTCTCGGACCAACGAGACGGCGATGTGGATGTGGTGGTTGCCGTTCTCACTCGTGCCGTGGTTGATCGCAGCCCACCGGCACTGCGCTTTGCCACTCGCCGTGGTGAAGCCCATCCCATCGACGAAGTCGTTGGCGATGTCACCCCACTGCTGGTCCGTCAACGCGCCCTCTTCGGCACGCAGACTCAGCGAGCAGTGCCACACGGACGCGTCCTTGTACCCGACGTGGACGCGCTCCTTCCTGGACGCGTCCCAGGCGAAGTCCTTGACCCGGACTTCGACGCCGTAGGCCTTGCGTGGCTGATCCAGGTGCTTCGCGATCGCGGCCGCATCGTCATGGTCCAGGACACCGTCGTCGTACCAGGCCATGATCGCCGCGTCCCCTGCAACCAAGTGCGGTTCGGTGTGCGCGTTCTTCGTCTTGTCCGCATCGGTGGAGACCAGGTAAACCATCAGGCCGGCCATCCGCGAACCGCGGGTGATGTTCGGAATCATTCGGCTACATCAACCCCTCAATGGCCGCATCGATGCGCATCGCAACCGAACGCAGATGCTTCAACGCCTCCCCCGCCTCCGCCGGGACCTGACCGGTGGCGTTCGCGTGCCGAGCCAGCTGGTTGATGTTGTTCGACGAACGCGCCAACAAGTTGTGCAACTGCATCAACTCGGCAATGACCGCCCGGCGTTCCGTCGGCGAATCCGTGCCCTCCGACAACGCCGCCGACACCAGCAGGTTCGGGACCGTGACCTTCTCCCGTCCGGCCTTCGCGATCAGGGCCGCTTCCTCCTCCACCGTGACCCACACATCACGGCGCTTCTTCGACCCGGCCGGGGCGTTCGCCCGGCGACGACGGGCAGGGTTCGGGCGACGGTCATTCTCGTCTTCCATCGTGTCGAATCCCCCTCCCTCAAAGGCCCAGCGCAGCGACCCCGAAACCCGGGGACCACACAAGCCAGTGTCACCCAGGAACCCAACAGGGGCCGTGAACGACACACCATTTACACCCGTGTAAATGTATAGCTTGCTGCGCTTCGGTCTGGTTTTGCGGCACGCCCGGCGATGTCCCGGGATCGGGAGCTCGTGATGGGTAGGGTGGGTGCGTCTTGAACAGTCACAAGCCTTTGGGGGGACCATGCTGAATAAAGACATCACCGGCGCTCCGCGCCTGGCCGAAGCCCACTACCAGGAAGCGAACGGGCACGACCCCGAACACGTCTGCGTCATCTTCGACATCGAACGCAGACCCGGAATGCACCTCCTCGACAAAGCCAGCGCCCTGCTCCATAGCTCCGACTACCTGGTCGGCGGAGTCATCGACGAGCTCGCCACCGAACACCTCCGCAACGCCACCGGCACCACGGCCAGCATCGGAGAAGACGGCTACGCCGTCATCATCACCGCCACCATCCCGTCGAGCCGGACGGACCCTGCCGTGCCCTCCGGACACACCACAGCCACGACAACCCCGGCGTCGTTGTCGCCGGAACAGGCCGCGCCCCTTCCAGCCCTCGAAGCGGCCCTCACCAAGGTGCTGCCAACCCATCACCGGCGCCACGCCGGCGCCCTGGCTGAACAGGTCGCGGGCGAGCTTCCCACCCGCGAGCAGGTCACCGACGCCTACCACCGCCCCACCCTCGAAGAAGTCATCGACAGGTACGCCGAGAAGTACGACCCCGACGGGCGCTACCTCATGCCCAAAGTCCTCAGGACCGTCACCCTGTCCTACCCCCACAACCCGGCAGCCGGCCCCACCGAGGCCGCAGCTGCAGCGGCCCCGGCCGCTGCAGCAAACCGAGTGACATACCAACCCCTGGTCAACACCAGTTACGGACGCTGAACCAGCACACCACCACAGGAAGGGAACCTCACCATGACCATCGATATTGAACGCACCAAAGACCAAGCCCGCGCCCTCCTCAACTCACGCATCAAAACAGTCGAAGAACTCGCCAAAGCCCGCCAAAAAGTCACCAACCTCAAAGAACAACTCGCCAACGCAGAACGCGACGACAAACGCGCCTACATCAAAGCCACCCGCGACGGATGGAGCCCCGAGGAACTCAAAAAACTCGGCCTCGAACCCGCCGCCGTCGGGCGCCGACGCAAAACACAAACCAAAACCACCAACACCCCCGCCACGGACACCAACCAAACCAGCAACGACACCGCACAGGGACTCTAAAGCCCCTCGCCCACCCGGGCACGGCAAAAGCTAAAAACCTCCGGGCTTTTCCCGCACCCACGTGGACGACGGGACCCACCCGACCGGCTGCACACAACCACCACGACACCACCGCCCCAAATCACACCTTGAGCGGGCGGTGGCCGTGCACAGCCTCCACCCCCTGTGGTCACCCAAACGGCCGACCTTCCCAAGGGCCAAGGCCCGCCGCTGCCGACCCACCCCGCCATCGTTGATTGGGTTCTTTTCCAACCGGGACAACGACTACCTGTAGAGGTCAGAACATGGCAAAGGCCCGCACCCGTTTCGGGTGCAGGCCCTTGCCACGCGGTCCATCGGTCACTTGGAGGTTAGAACGGTGGTTCCGTATCTGTGCCGTCGCTCCGGGAGCCGGCGTTTGCCGGGGAGTTCACGGCCCACGGATCGTCCCGGGAAGCGGTTTGACCGGCGTCCCCCGGGGAACCGTCCCCTGTCCTTCTCGTGTTCTGGTTGCCGCTGCGCTGGGTACGGTTGACCCTGGCGTTCGCGTAACGCAACGACGGCCCGATCTCGTCGACTTCGAGCTCGACGACGGTGCGGTTGTCGCCTTCCTTGGTCTCATAAGAACGGGATTTCAACCGGCCCGAAGCGATCACGCGCGTGCCCTTGGTCAGGGACCCGGCGACGTTCTCTGCCATCTCCCGCCACACGCTCGCCCGCAGGAACAACGTCTCCCCGTCCTTCCATTCGCTGGCCTGCCGGTCAAAAGTCCTGGGCGTTGAGGCAATGGTGAAATTCGCTACCGCCGATCCCGAGGGCGTGAAACGCAGCTCCGGGTCGTTGGTCAGGTTTCCGATGACGGTGATCGTGGTTTCGCCGGCCATGATGGTTCCTTGTCCTCGTGCGCTGATTGTCGTGGGCTGGTTGGTTGTCCTGGGCCTGCTGGTGTCGTCCCGGGATCCGGTACCGGGCAGGGCTTCTGTGGAGAGTTCGGTGTTCTGGTACTGGGCGGCGATGTCCGGGTCGTCGGCGTAGGGGTCCCAGACGTCCATGGGCCACGGCGGCAGATCCTGGTCCGTGGACGAGTAATGGATGGCCGCGTACACGTAGGGGTCAACCTCCGGGGCGGGGACGATGATCCGGCCGCCAGGGTTGGCGGTGCGGCCGAACTCTTCCAGGTCGTCCTGGCGGCGGCCGCTGAGCCGGAACCGTTCGTTGGCCTCCCAGGCCTCCAAGGGGTTCATGCCACGGTGTGGGTCATGGCCGCCTGGACGAGCTTGTCCCGGCGGAGGCCCGACCAGTGGTCCTGGTCATCGGAATTGTTCACCACGACCGGGGCCTGCGTGTACCCAAGCTCATCGGTGATGTACTCCAAAGCCGCCGGCACCTCGGTGACGTCCACAGCCGTGTACGTGATGCCCTTGGAGTCGAAATACTCCTTCGTGCGCTCACAATTGGGACACTCGGGCTTAGTGTAAACCGTGTAATCGGTCAATGAAGTAGTCATTTTCAGTCCTGCGTTTCGTATCAACATTAGTTAGGTTCGTCTGGCTGACTAGCTACTATAATTCTAGCCGTTATTCCGCAGAATTTAAAGGATTCCACCGCGTATCCTCCGGGTTTCTGGTCAGATTTTCCTGTTCACTCGGCGTACATCGAGAAACGCGAATTCCACAATATGGCGCATGCTGTGTCCATCGGGAACGCAGACTGCGGGTAATCCAGGTGCCTCGCGTGATGAACTCCTGTGGTGGGATCCGTCAGCATCAAGAAGGGCTTCGCTTGGGCTCCCGGCAGTAGTCCGACGGGACTCCCCCGGCCTCCTTGATAGCCGCCCAGGGCATACTGGTTTCCGGGCGTATCTGAGGTGATCAAATGTGCGGACTTTGTGTGGTCCCGGCTGAAATTGCGGTTTATCTTCCGTCGTCCGGCGCCAAGCCCGGCGCCGGGTGTACACCGCAGCACGGAAGCTTCGCTCAAGATGGCGAAAGCGGATGCGGAGGCTTAACGGCGGCGGATCCCAGATTGAATTGGTTGAGCCCTGTCTGCCACGGGTGGATCCATCGCCGAATGTTTCCGGGTTAAAAGGGTGAAGGGCCGGAACGTGAATACCGGCCCTTCAAATTTTCCCTCTGCAAAAGGAAATCCGTGATTCATCTATAAGGCTGAAACAGTGGCCGCGTCAGGGGGTAGGCGCGTTACCCGGCTCCGACATCCCAGGCCAAGCAGTACGTCAGAGAAAATTCAAGAACTTCCGGTGATCTATCGGCCAGGGAAGTCAGCCGCCGCAGCGCGGCACGTGGTGAGTACTTTCCTGGTGGCGCGACACGGCGGTCCGCCGCTGGTGATTGGCTCTCGTGGTTCGCACCGGGCGGCGGACCGCCCGATCTGCGGGAGGTCCCCGGCCCCTGTTCCTGGTCAGTGGCCGGGGCCTTGCCGGGCGGTGGGTTTCCGCCCGGCAAGGGGGGTTATGCGGCTTCGGGGTCGGCCTCGCTTTCCGTGGGTTCCTCGGTTTCTGTCGTGGGGTCGGTGAGGATGATCTTCTCGACGTCGCTGGGTTCGTATCCCCATGCCGTGAGCTCAGTGAGGTAGTACCGGGTGTCACTGTTGCGGCTCCGCCAGCTCGTGCGGTCGATGTTTGCCTCGTAGGCGGTGATCATCGTGGCGAGGGTGACGGTTTCGGGTTTGGTGGTGGGCTTGTCGACGTAGGCCTTGAACTCGCCGTACCCGGTGCCGGTGCCCAACAGTTCCGCCGTGAGTTCCGTCCTGTTCAAAGCTTTGGTCAGGATGTAGCTGGAATGGGCAATCGTGTGGGCGATGAACTTCTGAGCGTTCTTTGGCAGGGCCTTACGGGCCAGCAAGGCTTTGACGAAGTCCCTCCGGACCACCTCGGCCGAATCCATCGCTTTGTTGCTTTCAATCACTTCCCTGCGTGCGGCCTTTTCCGCCTCGGTCATGCCCCTGCCGGGGCCTTGCCGTCCTTCCTCAGTCCCCGTCCCTTCCAGTCCGCGACGGCGAACCTTCTCACCAAACCGCTGTATCCGATGCCGATGTAAACCGCGTCGGCGTCAGCCTCGGTGAGTCGTTCGCCCTCGGCGGTGCTCAGGGTGGAGATCATCGCGGCGGGCCCCTTGTAGTCGTAGTAGCCGGGGTCTTCCTCCAGCACGGTCAGGCCCTTGGCGGCTGCCTCGGCGCAGGCTTCGGCGATCAGGGCGTTGTTCCTGCGCTCGTCCCGGAGCCTCTGCGCCCGGTGGGCGAAGTTGCCGGGGTTCTCGGTGGCGAGGCGTTCGAGGAGGGCCACGGCGTCGGCGTCGTCTGCGAATTCCTCGATCACGGCGGATTGCTCCAGCGTCAGGCCTTGGTCCAGTGCCTGGGCAGCGGTGGCGTTTGCTTTGACCTTCAGCGCTGTCTCCACCAAGTCCTTTTGGCTCCCATCTTCCGGGCGATGACGCTGGCGCTCACGCCCAGCAACGCCATTTGGTGGAACGCTTCGGCGCGGTCGCCGTCGGTGAGGGCGCGGCGGTGGTCGTTCTCGACGACCTACGTGGCCAGCCGTTCCGCTTCCTCGGGCGTGTCACCGACGAGCACGGGAATTCTCGGCGCTCCGGCTTCGATGGCTCCGAGCGTGCGGCGTTGTCCCATCAGCACGTGCACGGTCCCGTCCTCTCTCCGGTGGGCGACGACTGGCACCAGCACGCCGTGTTCCTTGATGCTGGCAACAAACTCCTTGGTGAGGGCGGCGTCTTTGCGGACGTTGATGTCCACGGTCAGGGTGTTGGGGTCGAGCATTTCGAGCGTGGGTGCTGCGTTCATGGTTTGTGTGTCCCTTGCAGAGGAATCGGTGAGGGAGCGGGGTAACCTAAGCCAGCTGCGTGGGTCCCCTCCCCCGTTGTTTTTTGGTTGCTGGCAAGCTTGCTTGCTCGGCGGCCGACGGAGCCCTGTCCACCCTCGGGCAAGGTGCAGAAAATTCCCGAAGGAAATAAGCGACGCAGGAGCGCCGCAGGGACATTTCCTGCACCGCAGGCCCCGGAGCGTGCGGAGGGGCTGGACAGAGTGGAGCGGACGCCTACAATCCGAAGGACAGCAACCAAAAAGACGTCGTAGACAAACAGGGCCAGGGTGCCCGGAGCCCTGCGACGGCGCGCCCTGGCCCCGGCGCACGTCCGTGTTGGCGTCCCTGCTGCTAGGTCGGTCCTGCTGTCGAACCCCGGGCAACGACTTCCACCGCCGCGACGGACGCGACGGCCTCGTCGTTTTGGTTGTGTCCCAAGGTTTCGGCGATGCGGGCTGCTATCCCTTTTGCTTCCGAGGGCAGATTGAACTTGACGCTGCTGATGGGTGGGCGTGCGAGTGCTGCGACGGGACTATTGTCGCCCCCTACGACGCCTAGTTTCTGAGGAACAGGGATCTGATGGGATGCCGCTGCACCGATGATGCCCAGGGCCGTCAGATCGTTCCACGCGGCGATCCCGAGCGGCTCAGAGGAAAGTTCGAACCATGCTCGGACGGTTTCTGAGATGCTTTCCGGGTCTATGGGGACAGTGGCCGAAATTACGTCTGTAACGGCGCGCGTTGAGCAGATCTGATGGAACGCTGCTACTCGTGCTGTCGTGAAGGCCCTCCCTCGCGGCTCTTCGGTGGCAAGGTAGGCGAGGCGGGTATATCCCTGTTCAAGCAGATGGTCGACCTGGGCGGCCACGATGGCGTCTTGTCCTATAGCCGTGTTGTGCGGCAGTCCGGGGTGGTCGAGCAGCCGAGCGGATACTTCCGGTACGCGGGCGGATTCGAGCGCTTGCACATCGTCGGCGTTCAGGAGGTCGAAGGTAACCACGCACGCACAAGAAATGCGGGAAAGCAGTTTGTGCAGCGATCCTTGCCAGTGCTCACCTTCGTAGCGGAGGCATACCAGCCCGTAATCGGCCACAAGCCGGCCGACCTCCTCCAGCAGGAGCTCGAGCTGGCCGGAAACTTCCCAGTCGGGAACAAGGAGGAGTACCACATCGCCCCGCCCGCTGCGCAATGCGCGGGCAGCGGGCGAGCCAACGTAGCCCAGCCGGCGGGCTGTGTCCATCACACGCCGACGCGTCGGTTCGCTGACGCGTACGTCACGGCGGTCATTAAGGACATAACTGACGGTTGCGCGGGAGACGCCAGCCTCCCGGGCTACGTCGCTCACGGTCAACGGTGTGGAACTCATTTTCCTCCAAGGCTTGACACGATTAACCCTAACGCATACTTTATTCATCGAACGTGGTTGACACGATTAATCAAGGAGGATTACATGTCCACTTCCCAAATCCCGGAAACCGGTGGCTCACCGGCTGGTGCAGCGGCCCCGGTGAGCGCATACAAGCACCCCTGGCGGGTAGCGGTCATCGCCGGCCTGGCTTCGTACGTGGACGGTGCAGCGTTGACCGTCAACGGCATCGCGCTGGTCATCTACCAGCAGACGATCGGCCTGACCGCCGATCAAGTGGGCCTACTTACTGCTATGGTGACAGTGGGGCTGGCCATTGGCGCCTTGGTCGGCGGTCGGTTGGGCGATCTCTACGGTCGCCGCAAGGTCTTTATCGCCACCATGGCGGTCATCATGCTCGGCAGCCTCGCACCGACATTTTCTACGGATTTCACCGTCCTGCTAGCCGGCATCACGTTGCTGGGTCTGGGCGTGGGCGCCGACCTGCCGGTCTCGCTGGCCACGATCGCCGAAGCCGCCACAGAGAAGAGCCGTGGCAAGATGCTCGTCTTCACACAGGTGATGTGGATCGCCGCGTCCCTGACCATTGTACTCCTCACTACCGCGACCGGTGGGATGGGGCGGATGAGCGGCCAAATCCTGTACGGCCTGATCGTCGTCGTGGCCCTCATAGGGCTGACCCTGAGACTAACGGTTCCCGAGTCGCCACTGTGGCTGCAGTCCCGGGAGGAACGCCGCCACGGTGTCCACACGGTTCGGGCAGACAAAGCACGTATCCGTGACCTGCTGCAGCCCCCGTTCCGCCGCCCGTTCATTGTCTTGTCGGTCTTCTACGCGCTGGTACTCTCCGCCAGTACCGTTCTGGGCTCATTTTCCACCTACGTGGCCGTCAACGTCGCGGGCTTGGCAATCACCGAGGTTATTCCTTACACGGTCCTGCTGTTCCCCCTGGCCTTCATCGCATTGTTCCTGTACATGAAATACGTAGACACCCATTTCCGGATCCCCCTGTTCCTGATCGGCGGTGCAGTCACTATCGCCGGCCTGATGCTCCCTGTCTTCTTTGGCTTTACCCTCGTCACCATCCTAGGCGCCCTCATGATTGGCTCCATCGGACAAACCAGCTGCGGTGAACCCATCGCCAGGGTGTGGGGCAACGAAGCATTCCCCACCATGCTGCGCTCCACCGCCCAGGGATTCGTGTTCACCTTCGGCCGGCTGATGGCCGCCGCTACCGCCGCCATCACTCCCGCCGTCATCGCGTTCTCCCCAAGCCTGATCTACATCGCCTCCGCCGTAGCAGCCCTCCTGGGCGTCGTGATCGGATGGATCGGGTTCCGCGGCGGCCGCATCGCCAACGAATTCCAGCACGAGCAGGAAACCGACCCCGAATTCGCCAGCGCCTCCCCAGCGGCCTAGCCCGCCCCTGATCAACATTTCTTCAACGACCCATCCCTAAGAAAGCGACACTGGCATGCCCGTTATCCCCGCACTCCAAACCCTCCTTGACAGCCTGCCCGCCACGGGGCTCGGCGACCTGACCGACCTGCCTGCCGTGCGTCAGGCAGGGCTGGAAGGCGCCAACGCCCTCGCCGCGCTCGTCGCACAAGAACCCCTCGACGTAGGCTCGGTACATACCGCGATGGTTCCCGTCAACGGTGGTGAAATCAAGGTCCGCATCTACCAACCCGGCACCCCCGGCCCCCATCCGATCCACGTTTTCTATCACGGCGGCGGATGGATGGCAGGGACCATCGAGGAGACCTTCGTCGACAATGTCTGCCGGGAACGCACTGCCCTTGCCGGGTACGTCACGGTCGCCGTCGAATACCGTCTGGCGCCCGAATTCAAATTCCCCATTCCTTTGGAAGACTCCTACGCTGCCCTGGAGTGGGTCGTTGAGCATGCAGCCGACTACGACGGTGACCCCGAAAACGTCACCATCGGCGGAGGATCGGCTGGTGGAAACCTCTCGGCCGCGATCGCCTTGAAAGCCCGGAACGAAAACGGTCCGCACATCACCTTCCAGGTCCTCGAAGTGCCGGCCCTGGACCTGACACTCGCCAGCCCCAGCGTCGAACAATACAGCGGAGGTGAGTACCCGCTGCCGAAGGCAGAAATCGACCTCTGCGTTGAGGGGTACCTGCGTTCGCCTGAGGACGCGAGAAATCCCTATGCTTCCCCCCTCCTGGCGGACGACGTCTCGGGGCTGCCGCCAGCGTTGATTATCAGTTCCGAGTTTGACCCGCTACAGATGGACGGGTCCCGCTACGCCCAGCGTCTGCAGGAAGTAGGGGTCCACGCGGCCTTCCGCCTCGGGGAAGGTCATGTGCACGGGTCCTCCCAGTTCACCAAGCTGCTCCCGGAAGCCGCTGCCTGGCGCGACCAAGTCATCGACGCACTCAAAACCCATGCCGCTGACCACCGCCGCGTCACCCCGTAACCGGCGCCCCTGAAGTCAGGAACATTCGTTATGCTCGCCCCTGAAGACCGGTGGATCTGGGACTTCTGGCACGTCCAGGACCACGGTATCCACCACCTTTACTACCTGCAAGCACCAAAATCACTCGGCGACCCCGAACTCCGCCACCGCAACGCCACCATCGGCCATGCCACCTCGACGAACCTCATCGACTGGACCGAGCACGGCACCGTGCTCCGCCCAGGAGGGCAAGGAACAGTGGACGCGACCGCGACCTGGACTGGCTCCGTCGTCCGCGGGGACGATGGTTTGTGGCGGATGTTCTACACCGGTTCCGCCTTCCTCTCCCCTGACAGCGCGACCAACGTTGAGACGATCGCGGTGGCGGTTTCCTCGGATCTGCACCACTGGGCTAAAGACGACACGTTCGCCCTGGCAGCCGATTCGGCCTGGTACGAAAAGCTCGGTGACTCCAGTTGGCCCGAAGAAGCCTGGCGGGACCCGTGGGTCTACCGCGACGAGACCGGACTTTGGCACATGCTCATCACCGCCCGCGCCAATACCGGCGAAGTTATGGAACGCGGCGTCGTAGGCCACGCCACGTCACAGGATCTACGAGCATGGACCGCTCGCCCGCCGCTGACCGGGCCCGACGAAGGGTTCGCCCACCTAGAGGTCATCCAGCGGGTCAGCATCAACGACCAGACCTTCATGATCTTCTCCGCCCATGAGACCGTTGTCGCCGCCCAGCGTTGCGATCGGGCCCATGCGACCGGCACATGGGCCGCGGTCTGGACCGACCGCATTGAGCTGGAACATGCCCGGAACATCACGGGCCCCGAGCTGTACAGTGGCCGGGTGATCGCACATAACGGTCTGCCGGTACTGCTCGGATTCCTGCTCGAGTTTAGCGGCCAAGGATTTATTGGCGGTGTCAGCGACCCGGTGGACCTCGAAGGTCTCCTGCTAAAGTCCGGACTGCTCTCTCCGCAGAGGGCAGGCTGAAATGCCTACCACTCCCTCCGGTATCTACTGGGAATCCCAGGGACCTGTCGCCGCCCCGGCTGTCCTGCTCATCGAAGGTTATACCGGGCAGCTGATCGGGTGGCGGGATGCCTTCTGCGATCTTCTCCTCGCCCAGGGTTTGCGGGTTCTGCGGATGGACAACCGCGACGTTGGTCTCTCCCGGCGCGAAGACGGGAACTACATGATCGCGGACATGGCTGACGACGTCATCGATGTCATTGCTGACGCGGACCTCGGGAAAATCACGATCGTTGGGCAGTCGATGGGCGGACTCATTGCCCAGCACACAGCGCTCGGATACCCCAACATGGTCACCGGCCTGGTTCTCTTCTATACAACGCCCGTACTCGACGACATCGATCCCGGGATCCTGACCGCGGAGATTCCGCGCCCTCAACACCGGGAGGATGCCATCGCCTCGTTCCTGGAAGGCGACCGTGCCACAGCCTCACCGGCATGGGGTTACGACGAGGCCTGGAAGCGGGAACTGGCAGGCCGCATGTTTGACCGTGCCCCCGACCGCAGCGGCTTATCCCGGCAAAGGAACGCAGTTGCACTGTTGCCTGATCTGCGGCCGAGACTTACTGAACTCACGATGCCGGTCGCACTCATACATGGCCGGAACGACGCCCTCATCCGAGCCCGTGGATCCCTGAGGATCGCCGAAGTCGTCCCCCAAGCTGAACTGCACCTCTACCCAGGTATGGGCCACGAAATCGCACCAGCGCTCTGGGACGAATTCGTCGCCATCATTACCCGCATCGCTGTGTGCTAGACCGGAGCTTTGCGGACTGCCAGGAGCTTGAGCTGGAGCGGAACCGTATGATCCGAAGGACAGCCACAAAAAGACGTCGTAGACAACGGGCGGGGCCGGGCACGGCGGAGCTCTGCGACGACGGGACCGGCCCCAACCGCCGGCCACGGAAGCGAAGAGGAGTGGACGCCTTTCCCGGTTCGCCCGGCGAACCGCCCACACCCAGCACCCCACGTTCCACCCCAGGCGAGGACCAGTGTCGGGGGCCGCGCCACCTGCCGGAACCCGAAGGCCTTCTTGTGCGGGCGGCGGTCCGCCGCCGGCAACCTCCGCCCGCGCCGCCACGACGGCGGACCGCCGGATCCCTTGGGATGGCGGAAGAGCCGGCACCTAGGTGGTGTCGGCTCTTCCTGTTTTCCCTCAGCAAAATGAAACTTGTAGGTGCAGCATCGCCCGCTGCAGGGGTTAGGACTCTTGCGGGTTTTTCTCCCAGGAGATGTCCACAGGCGTGGATGTCGGGTCCAGAGTGAGCATGCTCAGTTCCAGGATGTCTTCAGCGTGGGTGTTCCCGGTGGGCGCGTCGTCTTCGGTGAGGATCAAGTCGTGGCTCATGCGGGTTGCTCCCTGGCGGATCGTGGAACCGGTGATTCTTCCACTGTAGCCCGGCGCCAGGATCGCATGCGGTTGGGGTGTGGCGTCGCCCGCGTCAGCGTTATCGGCGGCCGGAGGAGCGAAGCGGGGGAGGCCGCCGACGCGCCGGTGGGGCCGGAACCGTTGCCGGTCCCGGCCCTCCTACAAGGCTTAGGGCTTTTTGTAGCCGGTGGTTTCGTCGGCTGCGACGGGGGCGATCTTGCCGCCGCTGATGAGTTCTTCCATCAGTTCGGCGAGCCGGTACCCGGGCATGTCCTCCAGTGCGGCGGTGAAGTGTTCGGCGGCGACGGAGGACTGGCCTTTGAGGTAGTAGAGCCATCCGATCATGGTCAGCAGGGGCGCCCGGTAGGTTCCCGGGGCCGCGCTGATCAGTTCACGGGCCGCGTCCGTGGCCCCGTCAACCCGGGCCCAGTCCGGGCGGATGCCCTCACCCAGCAGGAGGTAGCCGGACCCGTCCGCGGTGGTGCGGTCGGGTTCGATCACGGTGCACATTAAGGTGTCGCGCAGGGCCGGGTACTGGAAGCAGGCCAGCAACTGCACGGCCGTTTCCGCGCTGATCCGTCCGCTGCAGGCAATGGCCTCGGCCCAGAGACCGATGCTGTTGCTCGGCTCGTTGGACTGGACCATCTGCAGGGCGTTGTCGATTTTCCGGCTGGTGTCGGCCGGGCCGTTGAACGGCGGGTAGGTGGTGCCGGGGGTGTCTTTGTAGCTGCTGCCGCGGTAGATCATTTCGGCGTTCAGTTGCCCGTCGGTGATGGCCTCCAAGGATTGGATGGGGCAGCACCGCAGGTCATCGCACAGCAGGTTCTTCCAGTGCCGGGAGGTCACCAGCCACGCGTCCTTCAGCGGTATCCCGGCGGCGTCGAGGGTTTCGACGATTGCTTCGACGTGGTCGTTGAACGGGCGAGGCGCGCCGTTGGTGGCGGGCTGGTCGGTGTAGACGGCCAGCACGGCGCCGTTCGCCTGGCCGTCCAGTGTGAGGTAGTCGGCCATCGCCCGGGCGAAGACTGCGGTGTTGGTCTCCTGTGGGGCGTCCACGCGCAGGGTCGCGCCGAGCATGTTCGTGCGCATGGTGATGAACACGAAGGATTCTTTGGGCGCAAAACCGAGGGTGTGCGGGATGAAGCTGAGGATGTCGGCAGGGCTGGTGATGCGCAGTTCGTTCATCATGGGTTCTTCTTTGTCCTTTGCTGAGGATTTTGGTGGGTGGGGCGGCTCTGGTGAGTGGCCAGCTTCCCCTTCCCCCCGGATCGTTGTTTTGGCTGCTGGCGAAGCTTGCGGAGCTGTTCCCGACGTAGGCCCGTCTACCCGCAGGGCAAAGGGGCAGGAAATTTCCCGAAAGGAAATCAGCGACGCAGGAGCGCCGCAGGGACATTTCCCGCCACCGCAGGCCCCGGAGTTCACGGAGGGGCTAGAGGGGCCGGAGCGGGAACGTACAATCCGAAGGACAGCAGCCAAAACGTCGAAGACAAAGACAGGGCCGGGGTGTGCAGGAGCCCTGCGACGGCACACACAGGCCAACAGCCGGCCACGAAGCGAAGCGCAGTGGACGCCCTTATCCCGGATCGCCCCGGCGAACCGCCCCTAACAGCACCCCACCCGTTCCACCCAAGGGGGACAGGGTCGGTGGGACGCGCCACCCATCCGAGCCCGGTGGCCGTCTTGTGCGGTTGGCGGTCCGCCGCGGGCAACCACCCACCCGGCCCAGCACGACGGCGGACCGCCCGCCCACCGTAAGGCGAACGGTCCACCCATCACTTGTGTGTGCGGGGGTCGGTCATGTCGTGGATGGCGCGGTCGATGGTTTCGTGCTCGCGTTCCAGTTCCTTGCGAAGCGGTTCGTCTTCGGTGAGTTCGGCCAGTTCGAGCAGGACCTGCCAGGTGTCCATGGCGGCGAGCAGCTCGGGCGTGAACACCTCATCGGCTACCTCGTTCCCGTACAGGCCGAAGCGGTAGAAGGCTTCGGTCATGCCCGGGTAGCCGATCCGTTCGGCCGTCGCGGCGGCTTGCTCCCGCTGCAGGGATTCGTAGTGGGCCTCGTAGTCGACGTTGTCGTCCTCGTCCCAGAAGTCCGTCATTGTGTTCCTTCTCCTTCCAGGGGTTGTGGTGGCCGGGACCGTTCGGGGTCCCGGCCACTGCGGGGTTTAGCTGGCGAGGAGTTCGGCCAGTTCGGTGGCGTCGGATACCAGTGCTGCGCCGCCTTCTTGGATGAGCCGGTGGCAGCCGGCGGAGTTGGCGCTGTGGACCGGGCCGGGGACGGCTGCGACGTGGCGGGCGATGGTCTCGGCCTGGTGGGCGGTGTGCAGGGCACCGGATCGCCAGCGGGCCTCCACAACACAGGTCGCCCCGGCCAGCGCGGCGATGATCCTGCCGCGCTGGAGGAACCTGTACCGGGTCGGTGCGGTTGCCGGGGGCTGTTCGGAGACGATCAGCCCGCGGGCGCGGATTGCTGCTGCGAGGTCGGCGTTCCCGGCCGGGTAGTCCCGGTCAAGGCCACCGGCGACAACGGCGATCGTCGCCGGTCCCTCACCGGTGAACCCGGCCAGGGCGGCCCGGTGGGCGTGCGCGTCGATCCCGTAGCCGAGACCGGAGACGATGCAGATCCCGCGGCCGGCCAGCTGGTGGGCCATCTCGCCCGTCACGGCGGCGCCGTAGCTGGTGGAGTCCCGGGACCCGGTCAGCGCGACCGCCCGTTCCGGGGCCGGGACACCGTTCTCGATGTCTCCGCGGTACCAGAGCCCGTACGGGGCATCGGGCAGGTCGTCCAACCCTGCCGGCCAGTGCTCATCCCCGGGGATGAGGAACCCGCCACCCAGGCGCTCCATGGTGGCGAGGTCCTTCTCGGGGTCGATGTCGGGCAGCCGGACCCGCCAGCGCTGCAGCCCCTCTGCCAGTTCGGTTTCGGTGATGTGGGCGAACGTGTGCACGGGCTGATCGCCGGTGACGATGCGGAGGGCGGCGTAAGCACCGAGGGCGCCGACCAGGGCGCGCCCGGTCTGGTCTTGGGGATCGAACAGTCGGGTCAGGGCGGCGCGGGCGGTGCGGTCGTTCATGATATTTGTCCTTTGCTGAGGATTTTGGTGGGTGGGGCGCTCGTGGTGGGCGGCCAGCTTCCCCTTCCCCCCGGATCGTTGTTTTGGCTGCTGGCGAAGCTTGCGGAGCTGTTCCCGACGTAGGCCCGTCTACCCGCAGGGCAAAGGGGCAGGAAATTTCCCGAAAGGAAATCAGCGACGCAGGAGCGCCGCAGGGACATTTCCCGCCACCGCAGGCCCCGGAGTTCACGGAGGGGCTAGAGGGGCCGGAGCGGGAACGTACAATCCGAAGGACAGCAGCCAAAACGTCGAAGACAAAGACAGGGCCGGGGTGTGCAGGAGCCCTGCGACGGCACACACAGGCCAACAGCCGGCCACGAAGCGAAGCGCAGTGGACGCCCGAACGGGGTGCGAGCCTTAGCGAGCATGCCCTACTCCCCTGACGGCCCGCAGGGTGGGTTGGTACGGTGGGAATGTCCCGCCGGAGACGCCCCCATGTTGCCGGCGGGACACCCCCATTGAAGTGGACGGCCGACCGGGAAGCCCTCAGCAGACAACCCCGGACAGGTGCGACCGGAGAAGCTTTACAGCCCGGGAGCGCAGGCGAGGGGCCGGTGCGGGTCTGGTCCTTTAGGCTGGGCGCATGGACGAGTCCATCCCGCGGGCACTGCAACCACCGGTGGCTGTTGCCCTTGCGAAACTCGTCAGAACCTTCCCCGGCCCTCGCGCGTTGCCGGGCGGCCTCTGGGCCGAACCCAAGTGGGACGGCTATAGAACCGTCGCCCTCGTGGAACCGGCCGGGGTGACTCTCTGGTCCCGGCAGGGCAAGGAGCTCACACGGATCCTGCCGGATCTGGTGTCAGCTATGGAGGCGCAGGTGCCCCCTGGCGTGGTCCTCGATGGTGAGGCCGTCATATGGAACGGGGACCGGCTGGACTTCGAAGCGTTGCAGCGCCGCATGGTCACCTCCAAGGCGGCGCTGCCGGCCTTGGTCCAGGAGCTCCCGGCGTCCTTCGCGGCCTTTGACGTCCTCGCCGTTGCCGGGCAGGACATCAGGGATGTTCCCTTCTCGGGACGCCGGA
The DNA here is from genome assembly GCF_021919345.1 of Paenarthrobacter nicotinovorans. Lineage (NCBI taxonomy): Bacteria > Bacillati > Actinomycetota > Actinomycetes > Micrococcales > Micrococcaceae > Paenarthrobacter > Paenarthrobacter nicotinovorans. The sequence continues at coordinate 25,447 of NZ_CP089294.1, read as the reverse complement.
AGCTGCTGGAGGAACTGGCCCGGGACTGGACTGCCCCCTTGAACCTCTCCCCCGCCACCACCGACATGGACCTGGCAAAGGACTGGTTGAAGGACCTCTCGGCCACCGGCGTGGAAGGGCTGGTGTTCAAGGGAGCCTCGCAACCGTACGAGGGTTCGCGGTCCTAATTGAAGCTGAAGAGCAAAAACACCTTTGACGTGGTGTGCGCGGCCCTCATCGGTCCCATCACGATGCCGCAAACCATCATCGCCGGCCTTCCGGTCGGTAGGCAGCTGGCGATTGTGGGCCGCTCCACCCTGCCGTCCACGCGGAGAGCGCGGGAGCTCGGCCGCCAGCTCCACCCGGCAAGGCCAACGACTGGCCGCCAGGCCGCAACAAAGAATCTCCCAAAGTATGGGTGCAGCCCGGAACGTGATCGTGTCGCGGTTTCGGTTACTTCTTTCGGAAACGTGGTTCTGCAGCGGGCTGCCAGATGGATGCGCCTTGCGGCGCCTTTCGATTGTACGGTTTCTACAACGTCCCAAAGATCGCTCACATGCTTGGCACAGGGACACCGCTAGTGAGACACTCCACCTCGTTTACGGAAGGAGGTGACAGTCAGTTCGTGATGGCCCGTTTGTGCTGATTCTGATGGCCAGCGACCGTTGCGTACGTACGGCAGCAGTCTCAAGCGCGGCCCTTGATTGGTTTCAGAAGATGGGAAAGATACCTCTCAGTGTTATGCCCTCTCAGAACTCGCAAAGTCTCTGATCGACTGCTGAGTCAATATTTCGTCCACGACTTCTTCGGTAAGGGAACCGGCCTCTAGGGCCTCCAAAGGAGTATCGCCCAAGAGCTTTTCCGCGGGCGATAACCACCAAGAAGCAGCAATCCAGGGATTACTTTTGGCATCAATACGTGCATTTGCATAGGCGACGAGTGGGCGTATCTCGTTACGAACTACATCCAATTGAAACAGCGGGAAGTCGTAGGCCCCTCCCTCCTCAAGTTGCAATGCCATCAGCTGACTTCGTGATCTGCGCCGGCGAACCTCCGTCGCTGCGTCTTTCGGTGGCATTTCGGGGGCGATAATTTGACCTACGTCACTGGTCCTTACGCATTCGAAGCTCTGTCTCAGCCTTCGGCGCTCCGCGGTTTCAGGGTCGACTGCCTGAATGTACTTCAGATCCCAAATTGATTCCTGACGCCAGTTTTCTGGAAAACCCATCTTGGTCAGATCAACCCGAGAGCTGTGCTCATCAATAAAATCGAGCAAGTCTCGACGCCAATGCGAGTCGGGATTGCTAATCAAGAGTAGGTACGCCATCACTGCCAGCGACGCGTATACCCTGTTCTTGGAATTCTCCGCGTGCCTGAGCTCTTCGATAGCGGTCAATTCCTTGCCCTGAACAGCCATGTTCTTGTTCCATAAACGTGCGTGATGTGCACAGGTATTTCGGATGTAGTTCAGGTTGGCGATCCAGCCAGCAAGAGCCTTTCCATTCCCACCTGCAGCGTCGGCAAAGCCAAAGCGCTCAGCGATCTGATTTCGGTGGTTCGGCTTGAGTCCCGAATACAGATAAGACATACCACCGAAGTCAAGAATCTCCGTGACAACCCATACTGGAAGCCTACCCCCGTACTTTGTCTTGAAGTGCTTTACAAACTCTTCCTTTGAGTTTTTTTCCAAACTCCGAACTTTTGCCATCCATTTTGCATGTTCGCTCGCAAGCCATTGAGAACGTGCCAAGGGGTCTTCGGGGTCTACGACCTCGGTAAATGCAGCACTGAGCGAGTGCATATCGCAATGAGCATACGGGTGCCCCTCGCCCAGGACATGCCCTAATTGGAAGCGCATGGACACTTCGACCCGTTCTAGTCCGTCTAACACGAGAAGCTTCAGACGGCGATCAAACTCATACATATAGCGGACGTGGTCAAAATTTGCGCCGGCCACGAACCTACTAATTGCCTTAGTGGGAGGTAGGATTTGCGGGTCCGTGGTGGGTACGGGAACAATCTGGCGAAGGGGGAACCAGTACCCGCTCAGCCTGTAGTACCCGACATTCTGAAGGTAGCGGATCGCGACGTCTTCATCGACGATATCCAGACCCCGAGTTCGTAGCAGCTCTACCTGCTCCGGGACGGTCTTAAAGGGCTTGTCATATGAGACCACCATGTTAAAGAGAACCAGCCGTCCCTTCCGTACGGAAGCGGGCGGCTGGCCATGTTGGTATCGAGTATACCCCTGAAGTCGTCATACAGACAATTATGCGATGGGGATGCTGACCTTCTCTCATTGCAACCGCGTGGCAACCCGCTTGCCTTCATCGCTGGTTCCCCGGTGATGGAGAAGCTAGTCGGCTCCTGTCCGCGGTCTCGGGGGAGGTTAGCGGCTAGTGTCCTCGGAAGTGCACCTTCCCCCAACGGTAGGCTTTCTTCATTCCCAACAGAATTCCAGATCCCCAACGCGGTTATGTCAAGCAATGGAAATCGTCCCACTTCCTTAGAAGTGGGACACCTCCGTTGGGACACTCCCCCGCCCATACGATTCCTGTCGTTTTCAGAAGTCGGCTGCACTCTGTCTAGCGGAATCCGGGAATAGTGCCGAGGACTATGGACACGGAAAAGTCAGAAGTGGCGTGCACGGTGTTGCTTTCTGCGTCATAGTCCATTGCCCTTATAGTTGCATCGCCGGACGGCACCTGCACCAAATCTCAAAAACTGCTGTGAAGCCACCGTAGTGCCGGCTGCCGGCACCCATCTGTAGAGGGTAGGGACGGAGACGCCGAGGCTGGCGGCTACTTCACGGCGTGGTGTTCCGTGGTCGAGAAGCTTGCGGGCTGAGCGGATCTTGGATGCGTTTGCGGCCGCCCATGTCGGTAAGCGGGTGAGGAGGCTACCTCCCGCGAGGTCCGCAACTTTCAGACGCGAAGCCGGTCCACGCCCCGTGCTTTACTAGGCTGGAGTCGAAGAGCTGCCCGAGGCTGAGAGTACGCGGGCAAAGACCGATTCTTCAGACGGTGCGTTCCCAGATAGGTCCGGCGCCCTTCTTCATCTCTGCTGCTCAGACTTCCCATGAAAGAACCTACGAACATGTCATTACTCACTGACCTCCAGGACTATGCCAACCGGACACACGCAGGAGCGTGGACGACCCGCAACGGACAGAAGGTCCCCGCTACGGAAGACATCAAGCTCGGCAATGAGGCCGTGAAGGTCGACGCCACCGTCCTTTATGCCGATCTGGCAGAATCAACCCAGCTGGTCAAAGGAAAAAAGGACTGGTTCGCCGCGGAGGTCTACAAGAACTACCTCTACACCGCCGGAAGGATAATCCGGGCACATGGAGGCGTGATCACTTCGTTCGACGGCGACCGCATCATGGCCGTCTTCATCGGCAACACCAAAAACACCGACGCCGCCAAATGCGGGCTGAGGATCAATTGGGCGGTTCAAGAGATACTCCAACCCGCCATCAAAGCCAGCTACCCCAAGTCCACCTACGTGCTGAAGCAGAAAGTAGGGGTCGACACCTCTGCCCTGTTCGTCGCACGAACTGGTATCCGGGGAAGTAATGACCTTGTCTGGGTGGGAAACGCAGCCAACAACGCAGCCAAAATGGCGGCGCTTCCCACCACTTACTCCACTTACATATCAGCAGCGAGCTACAACATGCTCCTGGATTCCTCCAAGTACGGCGGACCCAACAAGAAGAACATGTGGACAGACCTCGGTAAAGATCAGTTGGGCTACACCATCTATGGATCGACTTGGCGCTGGAGCATTTCCTAACATCCGCCGGCACTGAGAGAAGGGACCCCTAAGCGTGGGACTGCAAGAACAAGTGGTGGAAGGCATCAACGGCGTGCTGGCACCCGGATGGGACATCCGCAATGGGCAGATCGTGCCAGAGACCACGGACATCGCACTCGGCAACGGAGCGGTACGGTTGGACGCGACCTACCTCTATGCCGACATGGCTGACTCCACGGGCCTGGCCCAGGGGCACCACGACTGGGCGGCGGCAAAGATTATCCGGTGCTACCTGAACGCGGCATCCCGAATCATCCGCGCCCGTGGAGGCAAAATCCGAAGCTTCGATGGCGACCGAGTCATGGGCATCTTCATAGGACAGGACAAGAACGCCCACGCAGCCAAAGCCGCCCTCAACATCTCCTGGGCCGTGAGAAACGTGATCAATCCTGCCCTCAAGAAAAAGTGGGACAGCCTTCAATGGACCATGGGGCATGGAATAGGTATCGACACAGGCACGGCGATGCTCGTTCGCGGCGGAGTCCACGGACAGAACGACATCATTTCCATCGGACATGCTCCCAGCGTCGCAGCTAAACTCAGCGAAATCCGTAGCGGCAACGCCATTAACATCACCGCTGCTGTCCTCCAAGATCTGAGCGATGAGACCCGGTACACGAAGGGCGTGGACATGTGGAGTTCGGCCGGCACCCACACCTACGGATCAAAATCGGTAACCGTTTACGGAACCACTTACCATTGGCAACCGTGATCACGTTCATCAAAAAGCAGCTGCGAAGAGCCGCACCGGCTGACCCCGAACCCGTCAAATCTGATAAAGAGGCGCTGGAGACCACTTGGAAGATACACGCAGCGCTGGTGGACTGGACCGGCAAGGTTGACGCCAAAGCCGCTTTCGCTGTTGCACTGGAATCAGCCGGGATCACTACCATCGTTGCGCTCTCCGCGGAGGGCCGCCTGTTTGGAGCCCTGCAGGGATGTCTGCAACAGGTCACCTACTACCTCGCTATAGTCGCGCTGGTAGTCGCCGCTGGTTGCGCCATGTGGGTTGTCATGCCGCGGCTGCGGATGCGCCACGTGGGGAAAGAATGGCCTGAGAACTTCATCTACTTCGGGCACCTTCGCTACTGGGACGCAGGACCGCTGCAAGACAAGATCAAGCAGACGGACCTGCTCCCGGTACTGACAAAACAGCTCATTGGCATGAGCCGAATCGCATGGACCAAGCATCTGCTGGTGAAACTGTCCATGATTTGCGCCTCCATCGGCGGGATCAGTCTGCTGACCTGCGGACTGCTCGTGCGGGCATCCATACAGTAGCGTTGCGAAGTGTCACACTGTCCCAGTGAGGGCAGTCAGGTACCACCCCCGCGATGGCGGTGGCTTGGCTTATCGGCAGCTCGGCCCAGCTCCCTCGCCGGCAGGGTGCGCGGTCCTCTGGGCCGGGAGCTAACGTGACAGTTCGTCCAGCAGAGCACGAAGTTCTTTGCTTTGTTCCAGGGCGAACTCTTTGCGCAGTTCCTCCTTGGCCAGCCGTCGCCGTTTCGACGCTGCGTTCTTCTCGATAGAACCGGATGCGAGAAGGTTTCGGCCGTGCATAGCCTTCTCTGGCACTCCTGGCCTCGCCGTCTCACCGGCAAGTATGGCGTTGCAGAACTCTTCCCCGTGGATCGAGCACCACCCGCTCTTCAATGATTGGCCAAACTGTTCATCATCGGGGATGTGTTCCAGCGTCCGTGCCTCCCAGAGCAAACTTGGTGATGCTGCTCTTGGATTACTGTCGTCGCATCCGCACGAGAACACGAGGTAGTCGTTGTCTTCGATTTCATCCCATACGCTTCCTGTCACCAGGATGTCTTCGGGGTCGGTTTGCTGCGCTGCTTTAGCTGCGTAATTTACCGGTTTGCCAGCCCAGACCGGCTCCTGCAAGTCGAGGTGTCTGGGTAATCCAACCTTTTTGACGAGGATCGAACCACTCGCGACGCCCACTTTGAACCCTGTGGATGGCGCTTCAGGCCACTTCTTCTCAAGCTTCTGCGTGAAGTCATGGCTGAATGTCCGGATGGAGATCGCTGCGCACATTGCCTTTTCGTATCTCCCTTCGCCCCAGAACAGCCCGAAACCACCGTCCCCCTGGATGTCGACGAAGTCCGCGCCGAACGCATCGAGGATTTTCACCACACCTCCTACACCGGCGTCATAGATGCTTGCGGTGCTGGCAGCTCGTCGGCCTTTCTCCAGGCTGGTAGAGGACTTCAGATCAAAGAAGACTGCAACGAGATCGCTGAGACGGTGCCAGGTTTTGGCGTCTACCGGCAGACTGTCCAAGTCCAGTGAACTTTTGTGCTCGACGGTGGGCATCCGTTCGAACCGGTCAGCGGTTCGCTTGCCAACAGCATCCAAGAGTTCTTCAAGTTCCACGACGTCTTGCTCCTTATTAGTTATTCAAAGATTAGCGTCCGGGCACGACAATATTGCGCCAGTGCAGTAGGCGAAGAGCATCTTCAATTACCCCGCAGAGTTGGGAGGTATGGCATCTAGCAGCCGGTTTGCTGAACTTCGTCGTTCACGCCCAAATCGTGTAAGGCAGCCCGGAATTTCGCGTCCAGCTCGCCAGGCGAACGTACAAGTTGATTGGACCTTTGGCATTCCAGGCCAACTCACGGATGATGGCTCCACGGCACGGTAGACGGGTCACAGTTCCCTGTAAGAGAGTGTGTCCATATTTAGGTGTCCCACTTCCTTAGAAGTGGGACACCCACCTTGGGTGCACTCGCAACCTCATCAGTTTCCGCAGGATTCCGCGAAACGTAACCGTCCCGTATGTCGTACCAAAAGTCAGGCAATAAGTCCGTGTAACGGAGACAACTTTTGGTACGACGCAGACGTGGATGCTCTACGCGAGGTGGCGAAGACCATGCAGGGCTTTGCCCGTCAACCGGACACCTCACGGGACTTCAGGTGGAGCGTCGTTGGAGTTCGCGGTACACCGTCGTCCTGGAAACGCCGAACAGTTCAGCGAGCTCGGCCTGGGTGTGCTCTCCAGCGTCGTGCAGCTTTAGCAAATGTTTGCGCTGTGTGTTCGATAGCTTCGGCTGCTTGCCCTTCAGCCGGCCTTTGGCTCTGGCCACAGCCATTCCTTCTCGGGTGCGCATCCGGATAAGGTCCGCCTCGAACTCAGCAACCATTCCCAGAACGTTGAACAGCAACCGGCCGACCGGGTCGGTGGGATCGTGCGTGCTTCCGCCCAAACTCAGCGCCACCCCTTTCGCCGTTAGTTCATCCGCTATGTCCCGTGCGTCGGAAAGGGATCGTGCCAGCCGGTCGAGTTTGGTGACTACGAGGGTATCCCCCGCCCTGCACGCTGCCATCGCTTCACGTAGCCCGGGACGAACTCGGTTTGTTCCCGTCAGTCCGTGGTCTACGTAGATCTGCTTCTCCCCCACGCCCAAGGCAAGCAACGCATTCCGTTGAGCTGTGAGGTCCTGACTGTTCGTCGAGACGCGCGCATAGCTGTGAACCGCAGTGCTATTTGGCTTGAAAATGGTCGGGCTTAGTGGCCGATCAGGAGCGTTTCTCTGGCTGCGTCCACGACCTCGGGGGTTAGCGCGTCCAGGTGGTTGAGGGCTTGGATGCGATGTACCTGGGTGAGAAGTCGGTCCACGAGGCGGAAGTTGCCGCCCGTTATTCTGGCGATGGTCGCGACTGCTGTCGAGTATCCGAGGTATTCATCCGGGTTTTGGGGGCCTGAGTGGATCCGTTGCGAAAGTACTGCCGTGAGCTCGTCGGTGGTCAGTGGTCGAAACTCGTGGGCGAATCCGATCCGGCTGTAGAGCTGGGGGTAACGGGCTAGCCGTTTTTCGATTCCTGGCATACCGATCAGGATTACTCCCATGGTGTGGCGGTCGTAGTAGTCCCGTACTTGTTCCAGGCCTGTGGCCTTGAGGCGGTCAGCTTCGTCGATGATGAGGAGCTGGGTGTGTGCGCTGGATCGCGATTCCGTGTGCAGAAAGGGGTCTATGACTCCGTGTTCGGCGTAGTCCACTGCGTAGGAGATCTGCTGGCAGGCGGTGGGCAGTCCCTGGTCGATCTGCCGCACGGTCGCTGCGACCGTGGGTGTGTAGAACGCCGTCCGCGCGTCAAGGATTCTTTGCGGGACGGGTTGGGCTTCCTCGGTGAGTGTGGCTTGCCAGGCATCCCATTCGTCCACTGCTGCGTAGTGACGTGCCGAGAGTGTTTTGCCGACGCCGGCTGGTCCCCAGCAGAGACCGATGTAGCGGTGGCGGCGGACCGTATTGGCGAACTCGGTGAAGCGTCGGTGTTCTCTGGTAGCTAGGAAGGCGGGTTTATCTGCTGGCGGCGGTGGGGCTGCGCTGTTGATTTCGCCGAACTTGTCGGTGAGGAACCTTCTGCCGTCGTCCTTTCCGTCCAGCAGTGTCATCTTGATGGGTCTAATCGGTTTCATACACACGCAGCTTGTGTTGTGGGGCGGTTTCGGTGGTGGGTGTCGCTTCTGTGACGGTTGGGATCACATTGTTGGTCGAGGGGATGTAGCGGGTGTCGGTGGGGAGGGCATCGGCCAGGCTTCGTCGTTCCCGTAGCTGCTGTTTGAGCTCGCGTCGTCTTTTCGTTCTGGCGTTTTGTAGCTGTTCGAGTGTTATGGACTCGCTGGCCAGTTCGGGGGCTATGGCGCGGCATAGAAATTCGTCGTTGAAGTAGACGCGGATTTCGCCTGCGTCGCGCGGGTCGTATCGGACGGTGACGTGTTCGCCGACGTAGGCGGCCAGTACTGGGGAAATGTAGCGGGTGGATGCGAACTGGATGCCGTCGCGTTGGACCTTTCTGGCTGTGGCCACAGTCAGCAGCAGTAGGTCGAGGTCTTCCGGGTGTTCAGGTGTTCTCGGGATGAATCCGGATGCGGACCATCTTTCGGTGGGTGCCTGGTTCGTGGATGAGTGGGGACGATGGTTGTATTCCGTGACGATGAACTTCTCAAGGATCTGATCAAGCTGCTCGAGCGTCAGTTCAGCTGGCCTGCTTGGTCGGCCTCGTGTGCCGTGCGGGATGTAACCAGGAAGGTGCGGCAGCAGTTCGGTGGTGATGGTGAGGTAGAACCGTTCTATCTTCCCGCGGCCTTGGGGTACACCGATTTTGGAATGGATCAGCTGGATGTGGGTATCGAGGCAGACCCGTTCCAGACGGGCAGAGGTGAAGTCGGTGCCGTGGTCGCTGTAAAGCATGTCCGGGAGGCCCATCACAGGCCATAAGGGGTTCGTCTTCCCACGGATGGCTTGGTGTAATGCCAGGGCTGTTCGCTCCGCACTGGGCGCACCGACGAAAACGGTGTAGCCAGCAGCGGCCCGGGAGTAGTCATCAAGGATGATGGTCAGCCACGGCCGACCGGTACGGCCCTTTTGGTCGATGATCTCAATGTCGAGGAGGGTGTGGTCGGCCTGCCATTGCTCGTTGGGCCGGGTCGCGTCGCGGCGGTAGACCAGCTCGAAGGTGTCCCGATACGCAGTTTCTCCCTGATGGGCGAGCATCTTCAGGCCTGGGTCGATGCCCGCGATCAGCGCCCGGACGGTGGAGTATCCCGGGACCGGATGGCCGCGTGCTGAGGCTATATCGGCGATCCGACGATGGATGAACGCTGTTGTCGGCGGCGGCTGGCGGAGCGCCAATCCTTCGATCGCTTCAATGAGGTCTTGCGGAATGGCACGTCTACCCCGATCCGACCTTGGCCGACGTTCCAGGCTTTCGACCGTTCCATTCGCGCGGTATTGGGACATCCAGCGGCTGAGGGTGCGGGCGGGAACACCGGAATCGGCGGACAGCCGGCTGAGCGGGATCCCCTCATCCAAATGCCGGCGCAACAGGATCGCGCGCTCTTCTGCTGTGAACGATCCCCGTGACACCGCGAATGCCCTTGCCTACCGCACCGCTCCCGGCGTGGCCGCCGAGGACTGCAGGTGACGGTAGATCGTCGGTCGCGAAACGCCGAACGTGTCAGCAATTTCCTGCACAGTGTGTTCCATTGAGTCGTACATGGCCCGGGCCTGGGAAATCTTGGTTGCCGTCATCTTGAACTTACGCCCGCCCTTACGACCGCGGGCGCGTGCGGCGGCAAGGCCATCATGGGTTCGTTCGACGATCAGATCATGTTCGAACTCTGCGATGGCTGCGAGCATGTGGAAGAAGAGCCGGCCGCCGGGTGTTGTCGTATCGATCCCTTGAGACAGGGCGCGCAGACCGATGCTGCGCTCTTGAAGTTCCTCGGCGATCTGTTTCAGATTCCTGACCGAACGACCAAGCCGATCCAGCTTTGTCACAACCAAAGTGTCGCCCTCACGGACATACTCAAGCATCTGGTCAAGAGCCGGACGCCGCGCCAGTGTGCCGGAGGCGTGGTCAACAAAGACCTTCTCGCACCCGGCAGCTTCCAGGACGTCCGTTTGCGCTTCCGCGTGTTGATCCCGTGTTGACACGCGGGCGTATCCGATCAGAGCCATGCTCAAATGTAACGCAAACGCAGCTCCTGATACATAGATTGCGGACACGGCTTACGAGACGCGAAACGCCGTTCCTGGCAGATGGTGCTCGATCCGTCTCATATACGGTCGTTTTTGAAACCCAGGATTGGTGGTTCCTGAAGGCCCGCCCAGAATCCGCGCTACTTGGCGCAATCTCTGGCGACAGTGACATGGGGAGCTCACCCACGGGGAATCGCATCACTGGATGAAGCTGCTGGATCTTTTTCCATTACGGTTGCGTGATGATCGCTAATTTCTTGAGGGACGAGGCTCGGTCAATGCCGGCGCACCCGGATCCAACTGAAGTGACTGCCCTGCGGGCATGGCACTGTAAGTACAAGTCTTTGGAAGGCCTTTCGGCTTTCGTCAATCTCAAGACGCTTGTCATTGCGACCTATCCAGATGCTGATCTGATGCCGTTGATGGGTCTGAGAGGTCTCGAGTACCTAAGCATCATGCATATGCCGAAGGTCTCTGATCTGGGCCCGCTCAGTCAATTGCTAAGACTGAGGACTATCCGACTTAGCACACTCCCGAGTTGGGACTCATCCGGGAAGAAGACGACGGTTCAGTCGCTAGCCCCTCTAACGGAGTTACCGAATCTGGCTCACCTTGAGCTCTTCGGCGTGCTTCCCGAGGATGGCACACTTGACGTCTTGGAGAACTGTCGGTCTCTCGAGACAATTCGCGTGAGTAAGTACAGGAAAAGCGAAATCGAGCGCTTCTACCGAGTGACGGGACTGCCTAACTCGTTCGCGCCCCCACCAGGCGTGGACGACTGGACCTGACAGACGGTGAGCCGCAGGACAGGTGAGCGCGCGATCGAACCACCACTTCAAGCTGCAATTTACCCGCCAAATAGAATTAACCGTCAAAGGACAGCAAGGGCGGAACATCGCGACGGCATTTCCCTGCACGCTGATCGACCGGCTTACGGGCGGTCGATCAAGGGACATATCCAAAAGCTCTCTGAGGATTAGGATCGTCAAATGAAGGAGCGACCACTAGAAGACGGCGAGGTCCTAATACTGTCGGTGCTTTTGAGCAGGGCAACCGAATGGAACCGTGGTCCCGTTGATCTTGAAGCGCTGAGGGTATCCGACATGGATGACGGGGGAATGGGCAGTCTTCGCTTCGCTTCGAGAAAGAGCCATCCTCGCTATGGACGAACCATCGCGGAAGGGTGGTTCAAGGACCTGGACGGTATGCCAGTCGCGCTGGCCTTGTATGTGGACCGGGAAGACGACCTCTTTGAGCTCGATAGCTGGAAAGTCGACTTTACGTCGCGGTTGAGGCTGCCGCATGATGAGGCCGAAGTTCGGGAAGGCCCTCCCAGTGGCAACTAACCAACGACTTGCCGGCAGTCAGCTAATCCAACCCCGCCCGGCGGAGAACCGCTTTGCACCCAGCACTACAGTTCACCGGACCGCGCAATACATCCGACATGTGGGTAGGGAGGCCGACGTTGGGAAAGTACTTTGAGCATGAAGTTTTCAGGGGCTTTTACCTGGAAGACAGCTGGGTCTTGGACATCAATACAAGCCGAGGACAGCTTGTCATCACCGCAGAGTTCGTCCTGACCGAGGAACACACCTCCTATGCCCCGGCACGCCCCGGAGAGCAATACTGCTACCGCAAGGGGGTTCTGGTGTTCGAAGGTGTAACAGATTTGACCTGGACGGGGCAGCTCAGTTCCCGGCCTTCGCGTGACCCGGACGGGTCCGTTGACTACGGCAATATCGACTCACTCACTATCGAGGGAGACCACTACACCGTTGAAGGAGACCTCGGCATAATCGACCTCCACGCTGCATCCATCCGCACGGCACTCGTCTCGGACGGCACGATCCTTTCTTCGCACGGCGCCGCTACTGACCTCTAACCCGTGTCCGGTGAAGGATCCCCGTCTGGGCGCTCCGGCGATGGACATCCCTGGCGTCCGGCGGCAGGACTATCGCAGGGTGCTAGATTGAGTCCGTGAAACTTAGGGACAGTGATGCCCCCGTTTTCAATGAACTGGCTCATGCAGGTGAAAACCTCTGTCCCAGGGGACAAGATCGAGGAGACGGTATGGGCGAGGACGAGCACTTCAGCGTCAAGCTCAGCGGGGACGAAGCTTTAGTGCTCTTCGACTGGCCGGCGCGGTTCAACGAGAGCAACAGCTCTAATCTCACTGACCAAGCCGAGCAACGCGTCCTGTGGGACATCGAAAGCTCTCTGGAATCAGCCTTGATCCAGGTGTTCTCAGAGGACTACTCATCGTTACTGAATGAGGCGCGGAGCCGTCTTCAGTACCCCGCCACCTAAAGGTTCCTCTCCAGCGGTCCGGTGCCTGACCGGAGAGCGGGCAGACTGGTAACGATGACGCCCGTTGAGGGGCTGGCTTACGGGCGCCTCTTCTACTGCTGAGCGAGCGTGAGTGCAGAGTCGATTGCGGACTCAACCGCCTCGCGGCGTGCGTCAGTTGAGTGATCAAGAAGCGACCGGATCGCTTGGACCAGTGCCACGAGCTCGGGCGTTCGGAGCGTTGTGAAGCGTCTCATCGAAGTGGCGAGCGATTCAGTGACGAGGGCGCCTACCTGATCTCCGTAAGCACCCGAGTGAGACCCGTGAGGAGCCACACTGCTTCCTCCGATAGAGATGTCCCCCAAGAGCGCCAGCAAGGGTACGCGGATCGAGTCTGGGACATCACCAGCGGCAACTGCTGCGATAAAGGGAACTGCAAAGGCGGTTGCTTCATAGACCGTGCCCTGGTGGCAGACGTTGGAGTAGAGCCCATCACCGATTGCGAAGGAAGGATCGTCCCGAAGCGCAGCTAATGATCGCGCTACGTCGCCGGCAATGCTAAGTGACGCGTTGGAGCCCTCCAGAGAAACGACGCCTTTTCCGTACGCGTGCTGCAGTCGGTTCCAGTCGACGTGGTCGAGTTCGTCCAAGGCTTCGAGGCCTGTTGCATTCGGTTGATACAGAGCATCCATACAACTGAGAGTAACCAGACGAACGCAGAAGGTTCCCCTTGCGGACTACCTCATGCGCCAAATAGCGCTGTGAAAACACCGCCATTTACCGCTGAAAGTCACACGCGCATAGCCGATCTTCATTTCAGTCACCTCACCTTGGTTGCAGTAAGCCCCCCTTCACCGTTCATATCACCGTACGGGTCCTACGTACATATCCTGGTTCAGTAATTTGGCCGGAGCGCTCAGCTGACCATCAAGCACGGTGATCGACCGGCTAACGGGCGCGCTATTGCTCCACCCCTTAGGCGCCCTAGCCCTCAAAATGTCAGGGGCTGGCGATACCTTCCTAATACCGCGCAAAGGGCCGGTTGAATCTATAGGGGGCAACAATGAGCGCACCGGATCGACGAGTTCGCGTTATCTTCAGCTGCAAGAGAGGTCACCAACACGAACTTTGCGTGAGCATTGAGCGCCAAGTACCACCTGAGCTTCGTTGCACCCCCGATGCTGGTCAAGGCTACGGCGCCGGAGACGGCGCTGGGTGCAAGGTGCCGGCCAATCTGAACGAGGTAGTGGAGCGTGAGTTGCGTGACGCTTTCCAAGAAAGCAAACGCCGTGGCCACGTTCTAGTTCGCGAATAGTAGAAGCAACCATGGGGGTGGCGAGTTTGATAATCCGGCCACGGGTAACTGCCTAGCAGATGCTTGTGCTCGACTGCCCGGTTCCGGATCCTTGAGCGGACGGCGATCGCATCCGAGAAGGTCTGTCCGCAGCTTCAAGACGCCGGGTTCTGCTCTCCTGCATGTGCGATGGCGACGTCCGTGGAGTACGGCTTCGAGCAATCTAGGATGATTCAGAGAACCATAGAGGGGGGAAGATGACGCTGGGCCTGGTGTTCATAATCGTTGGCCTGGTCTGGGTCGTCTTTCGGAAATGGATTGCCAGCCGCCAACTATTTATCACTGACCAGATGCTCAACCGTCCGGACGAGCCAGATGCTGGTCGAGTGAGTGGGTTCGAACAACTTGGTGTGTTCTTCTCTATCTTGTTGATCATAAGTGGTGTGGTCATTGTTGGGCTTACGCTCATCTTCCGGCCACCGTGGTCAGGTCAATGATGAGTTCACCGTTTCTAGCGCTGGTTGGAGCTTTCCTCGTTGTGAGCGGAGTGATGCTCTACCTTCTGAGGCAACGGCTCGCACGGGTGGGCAAGGATGGTTGGTCCTGGTTGCCGGAGGCAACTAAGTTCAAGTCCCACGAGTACCAGCTTCGGGCTTCGAAAGTTGCGGCGTACTTGGTCGCGATGACTGGGTTTGGCTTTTTAGCGATCTCCTTCATGCCTTGACTTCCCTTGGTGTTGCGGCCGCGGTCCAACACCAAGGGAATCTGTTGGGGGAAGAGCTGTGGTCAGAGTTCGAGACAAGCGGCGATCTGGACCTATCCGAGTTCGCGGACGATAGCGAGTATGGCGTCTACTTCACCCACATCTACGCCTCCAGCCAGCAGAAACGCTTTGGACGACAATAGTGATTAGCGCCCTTTAGTCGATCCCCTTACGGGCCTCGGAGAGCCCAATCTCATTCGGAAACCCTCTCCCCCACCTACCCCGAGACACTCCATTGCGACACGACTAAACCAGACCCTCGGATGCCCCAGATTCCCTCGTCGCTTGGCCAACCAGTTGCCACCCAGAAATGCCTCAGAAAGCATTAGGTTGTCGAGGCGGACGGCCTCGCTTCTCAACGTCTCCCCAGCTGACACGGTCGACGGCGACCGAACCCCAAAAGTGACGCGCCACGAGACCACGGATGGAGCTGCGACAGTACCCTTGGAAGAGATAAGGCACCTGACATGCGGTGGATCCTTCGCGGCATGCTTCTGCCGGGTCCGTTCGAGAAAAACTAGGAGTGCCGTCCCGATATCCTGACGGCCTCAGCAGTAGGGGCCACCAGATGGGACGCAGATCTTGGTGACCACAAGGCTTACGTTCCCTTCTTGGGATTTGCCACTCCCCCCTGTTTCGGCCGAAGGTGCAATGAAGGTTGAATGGCGTACGCACGTTCAAGCGTCATCGGCCGTCGAGGAATTGGTCGCTGCCCAAGAAAGCCTGCACTCAGCCGAAGCCAGGCTGGACAGCGCCGTAAGCAAGAGTCGCGTCGTAGGGCCTCCCCTAGTCCCAAATTGCCTCCACCTTGGGGATCGCCAAAGCAGTCCGCCCACGCCAAATGGAGGCAAAAAGATTCATAGTCCGTATCGGATTCTGCCCAGCAGGCAGTACACCTCGCGTTATCACGACGCTGCGGAGTACGTGCGGGAAGCCGGCGATAAGGTTGTTTGCCATAACCTCTGCCATGGGAACTATGGGAATGTATGCCAGCTGAATGATGGAACGGACAAGGAGAGCACTTGGCCTGCCTACATACTGCCAAGCCCAGCACTTAATGCCATAAATGATGCCATAAGACCCATGGGAACCATAGCTCTAAGCCACACCTTAACTAAGGCGGTGTGGCCAACTATTTACATCATGGGCAGACAAGCGTTGACCCACACATTCTTAATGGCAGGATCTAAAACCCAATATCAGGCATGAGACCACATAATCGGTCAAATCTGGACCTCTACCATGTTCCACGTAGTTGCCGACATAGGTCCGCCCGTCGATGTTTCAACAACACGACCTACAGGTTCCACTAGTTCACATCGGGCATCTAAAACAACTGTGACAGCCATGAGTGCAAATGCGATGGGTCAGACGTGTGTCACTGCGGTGATTAATAGGGCAGCACCCATAGAGTAGAAAACAGAGTGCCAGACCAGTAGGAGAGTTAGAAGAAATGCCACGATCGTCGCTACAAGTACCCGCGAACCCGGCACAAAATCGAGCACGCGCAATCGAGCGTGTAGTCTCTTTCGCCAACGGCAAGGGGGGAGTGGGGAAAACAACCACTGCGGCCAACGTCGGTGGCTACGTAGCGCTTGCAGGATCAAGAGTCCTAATGGTGGACCTAGACCCCCAGGGGGATCTAGCCAGAGACCTTGGATACGAGCGTCAGAGCGGCCGCGAACTGTTCCAAGCGTTGATCGCAGGCACCACTCCGCTAATCCTTCATAGCGTGCGAGAGAACCTCGATGTTATCCCTGGCGGTCAAGAGCTAGAAGACATCCAGGGACTGATGGTTTCTCGTTCTAGCCGCTCTGACGCAGCTGATTTCGGTGACATGCTATACGCAGTCTTGTCACCCCTCGCTGACGACTATGACCTGATTCTGATCGATACGCCACCGGGGGAGAGGGTGCTGGTGGAGGGTGCCTTCGCTATCTCAAGTGCCGTCGTAATTCCGACTAAGTCAGATGACGCCAGTATTGACGGGGTAGAACGGATAGCGCGGAGATTCATGGCCGTGCGGGACCGAAATCCCTCTCTCCAACTAGCCGGCATCGTGCTCTTTGGGGTCGGACCAAGGTCGATGAGACTCGAGCGCAGCGTGAGGGACACACTCTCTGAGATGCTCGGAGAAGTAGCCCCCGTATTCGAAACAAGGATCCGGAGTCTGGAAAGTGCAAGTGCAGACGCCAGGCGTAAGGGGCTGCTCTTCCACGAACTTGAGGGAGCAGTTACAGAAGCCCAAAAGAAGCGCTTGAAGGCACTCCGTGCAGGGGAGAAGCCTACAGATGGCTTCTTTTCCCGCAACGCTGGGGGACTCGCTGAAGAGTTTGAGCAGCTGACAGGCGAAATCTTGGCACGACTGAACATGATCGAAAGCGAGGATCTCGCATGACCAGCAATCGACCGAACCTCGCCAGCGCATTCGCGCCGTCAGCACCTCGTGGTGCGAAGCTCGAAGGAATACTCCCTCCAAAGCGGCGGAAAGCATCTGATGCACGAGAAGTGCTGGACAGCGCTTCGGAATCCACGCGCATATCGGTTGTACCTGAACCGGAAGAGGACGCGACGGGGGTAACGGCGCTTTCTTCGGACTCGAAGCCCGCAGATCATCTTAGTGCGAATACGGGATCGAGTCAGTCTCAAGAACCGACCTCAAAAGCGAACCAGCGTAGCAAGGGCCAGACTCCGCAACGTAAGAACGTCTCGTCGGGCACAAGTACTAAGACCTCGGAAACCGTTTTGGGCGCACTGCGCAACGTAGGCGTTTATCTGGCCCCGGAGCTACTGGCCACGGTGAAAGAAGCCCTGCACACACGGCGCACAACTTACGCAGATCTTCTCCTGGACGCCTTCGACTCTGTGTCTGAGGCAAGTATTGCTAAGGAATTCCGACCTGAATCTACTCCAACGTCGTCGGGTATGCCCCGAAGAGTTCCGCGCCGGAGGGGAGAGGCTGGTATCCAGATTCAAGTACGGCTCGACGGGCATCAGACTGCTTGGCTTGACGAGAAGGTTGTCGAGTTCAATGCGCCCTCTAGGAGCGCACTCGTTTCCACGGTCTACCGGCTCTACCTCATCAACTAGCTTCAGGGGCGACAGGTGGTAACCAGCAACTTCCCCGACCGCCGCCCCTGAGCCAATGTCAGGCTTATGGTATGCATTCCTATTGCCTTTATGGCATTACTTATGGCATTACTGTTGTTAGCGGGATGGCATCGGGCGCTTCACTTCTCCTAGGTGTACTGAGTCAGGACGTTGGTTACATCGTGAATGGGTGAAGACCTCTTAGGTTGGTGGTTACCACACACAGCCAACGACTAAGAGGTCTTCATGTCCCACCGTAATGCCCGCCTGACTCCGAACGGTAGGCGGACCCTCATCGAACGAGTCCTGGCCGGCCGTCCGGTGGCGCATGTGGCCAAAGAGATGGGGTTTCCCGGACGTGTGCGCACCGCTGGATCAGCCGGTACCGCTCCCACGGCTGGGCCGGTCTTGAGGATCGCAGCTCGAGGCCAAAGTCCTGCCCGCACGCCACCCCGGCACCTGTCGTATCCGAGGTCCTGGCCCGGCGGGTGTAGCACCGGGAAGGGCCGACAAACCTGGCGGTCCGTTGCGGGGTCAGTCCCAGGACGGTTTCCCGGATCCTTGCCCGTGCCGGCATGCCCAGGCTTTGGGACCTGGACCCGGTGACCGGGGCACGGATCCGGGCATCCCGAGCCACCGACCGCAGGTACGAACGCGACGCCCCCGGAGACATGATCCACATCGACGTCAAGAAACTCGGCAGGATCCCGGACGGCGGGGGCTGGCGGGCCGACCCGAACCAATCCGCCCGCAACCATGCAGCAAGCCACACACGGGTCGGTTTTGACTACGTCCACGTCGCTGTCGATGACCATTCCCGCCTGGCCTACGCCGAGGTCCTCCCCGATGAGAAAGGCCCGACCTGCGCGGCATTCCTCACCCGGGCCGCGGCCGCCATGGCAGCCAACGGTGCACCCGTGAAGCGGGTCATGACCGACAACGCCTTCGCCTACCGGATCTCCCGCGACTTCCAAAACGCCCTCGCCGCCCTGGGCGCCAAACACATCCTGATCAAACCCCGCCACCCCTGGCAGAACGGCAAAGCGGAACGCTTCAACCGCACCCTCCAGGAAGGCTGGGCCTACCGGCAACCCTTCACCTCCAACCAGGCCCGGACAGACGCCCTGCAGCCATGGCTAGACTTCTACAACAACCACCGGCCCCACGGCAGCCTCGGAGGCAAACCACCCATCAGCAGGTGCAAACAACCTACTGACTGAGTACACCTAGGCCGGAATCACCCACGCCGCTCATAGCGCTTTTGAAGACCATATCTGCCAAGGTCCAGTCATCAGGTGGCCCTTCAAAGGCTTCCCATGGGTAGTCATCGGTGGGGGACAGGAGCTCCGCCACCGTGTTGACGTTCTTTGAGAGCCACTCCCGCCAAACGATCCGCTCAACGCGGTATTTCTGCAGTTGGCCAGCGACAGCCTCAAGTACGCCAAAGTACTCTGCGAGCTCCTGAAGAGAGGTCGTGGAAACGATCGTCCATGACCGTGTGTTATTCCTTACGATCATGTTCCAAGCAGCCAGGACCTCAAGACTTTCGCTCACAGCGGTTCTTGACAGTCTTGTGTGCTTTACCAATTCCGTCGTAGTTAGCCCCGGCATCGCCTCCAAGGCTTCGTAGACAAATGCTGCCGGCAGACCTAGCTCGCGGAACACGGGCCTAAGCGGATGGATCTTGCCCTTACGCCATGCTAGCTCCTCGGACGCTGGTCGTAGTGCCTCCGGGATCGTCAGCATGTAGAGATCACCCTTGGTTCCTCGTCCGCGTTCTACCAAGGTCACAAGTGGTTGATTCTCTGCTCGCAAAGCACGCAAGTGAGATCCCACAGTTGTATGATCCAAACCCGTCGCCACTGCGATTGAGCGATCACCAAACTCAACAAATCGGGATGCTGTCATGTGCGCAGCAGCGCCCAAAGCTCTCAGAACCATTCGACGAGCCAAACCAGTCCGGGAACTGGCGTAGGCAGGCTCCCTCAGACGCAGGGCATTTCTCCAGGTACGGAGGTAGCGGTGTTCGCTGTTCGAATCTTGGATTACGCGCAGGTCTAACGGGGGCTGTGTGTTTGGCTGGCTTGTGGGGGATTTGCGGGCATTGTTGTTCCCCGGTTTTGCAGCTTGATTTTTTCGGAGGTAGCTGACGGCGTTATTCCAGTCCCGTTTCAGGGAGGGGAGCCTCTGGTGGGAAGCGTATCGGGCGTAGAACGATGCCAGCCCCGGCCAGATACCTTGGAGGATTCGTCGTTGTACATCGACGAGTTCCATTCCCGCTACGGCTGCAGCTGTCAGGACTGCCTGACGGGCTTCGGAATCCGAGGCATAACGGTTGACGTCATATAGACCCGAGAGTGCCATCTGCTGCATTGGCCTAGACATCCGGCCGATCACCTGCGGTGGTTCCGGGGTAGTGTCTTCCGCGGACAACGTCCGCTCCAGTCTCAGCGACCGTACACTCGCGATTTCATGGCTCAGCTCTCGCCGTAGTGCTTCCCAGACCCGTACAGTGTTTGGGCGCCGTGCAACGTCGTAGGCCATACTTAGGCTCATGGCCAGTTCCTGGTGGCCGCCACGCTTATGGGGTGATCCTGGTGTGCGCATACAACCGTGCAGAAGGTTCTGGTGCGGAGATTTATCCAACGTCCGGTATCGAGTGCCCAACGCCTCGACAACTTCACGTGCTTCTGAAAAGGAAACCCTTGTCTCTAGGGGTATGTACACATGCCGCCCGCCACTGGGGGAGTAGTCTTCAATCCACCGGGCGCCACAGCTATGCAGCCAGGATTGGAGAGACCTCACGTCCGCCTTCACCCAGTCAATACCTGCAATGGAGGAGTCGAAGTCAAGGAAGATAGCCGAGCAGCTGCCGTCTTTCCCAAAAATTCGAACCGCCGCGGGAAAAGTGGGTAGCGTCTCGGTCAAAGCGCGTTCGTGCTTTTGGGGATAAGTCTTACCGCCGTCTCGGGATAGGCGAACACGGGGTTGACCTGCGAGAAGAGGTGCCAACGCGGCCCACGCTTGGGCGGCGCATGAAGTCTGAGGAGGCTCTTGGGACACGCCAGCAGCTCCAGCTGCTGGCAGCACGAGAGCGTGCTGTTGTACGATGATTTTGTTCCTGTTCAGGGAATGAGAAAGGGCCGATCCTGCCAGATCGGTTTGCAACACAAATGAAGGCCTGTTCTAGGACTTCCATACGATTTACGATCTGTCTGCCGGCAAGCTTTCCGGATCGTGAATCTTCAGCTTTGAAGGCCCGCTTATGGCGGGCCTTCCTTGTTTCTACGAGGCCATACGAATCGGGAGCTCATCCTGTTGGGTGAACTGATCAAGCAAGGCCAGGTCTTCACGCAAGGATCGGTCGACTGCAGAGGCAACATAGTCGGTGACAGTCATGCCCTTTGCGGCGGCGATCATATGAACGTCCTCCGCGGTCTTGGCTGGCGTGCGGAAGCCAATGTATTTGCGGAGGCCCTTACTGGGCCGGCCGCCTCCACGATTGATTACTGCGCTCATTGTCAGGTCCTTTGAATCTCGCACAACCAGGGGTTGTAGCTGGTTCATCGTTGGTGCCACGTGCGGTCGATCGGAGTTTTGTTTACAGCTATCGACTGAGTTGAACCTAGCATCGCCAGCTCCGCCCGTCGGGGATTTGTTTACAGAAAACGAATCCGCGTGTCGCAGGCCATGCTGCCAGGTGGCGTTCAGCGTCCATTGTTCAAGAAACCTGTTTAGCTGAACGCGCCCCGTCCGGGTTCCGTGAGGCTGCTGCGATGACAGGCTGAGCTCCCTCCCGGCCCGCCACGAAGTCCGACGCGACTCCCATGCGATGTTATCGATATGGCACCACCCCTCTCGCTTATGACAAGCCCTGCCTGAGCCTTCTTGATATGGTTGCCCCGAATTTGCCCCGTGGGTCCTGGGTTCATTCAAGGCTAAAACTTGTTTGAAACATGTTTCAGCTTAGCCTAACCGACAGAGAGATGAGCAAGGAGTCGAATGTCAGTGGCACAAGCGCTACACGCACTTCCACCTACTGCATCCGAGCGCGCATATCGAGAGGCTGTCGACGCCTTCGCTGGCTTGGAACTGCCGCCTCGGCTGAACCTCGAATTGATCGTTCGGGTTGTGGAAGCGATCCGCGGTCGGCGTATCCGAATCCGAACAACCGACAAGCTCGCTGGAACATCTATTTGCGGGCTTTGGTTGCCGGGAAAGCGACACGAATGGGTTTTTCATCCACCCACACCTTGGGAGCTCCAGCGGCAGCAATTCGTGCTGCACGAACTGTCCCACATGATTCTGGGCCATGATGCGCATCCCGGAGCAGGAAGCCTTCTGCATGAAGGTTTGCAGCATTTGTCTCCGGAAGTCATACGCAGAGCCCTCATGAGAACTGAGTTCAGGACAGTCAAGGAAGCAACGGCGGAATACCTTGCCGATTTGCTGGCCGAGGCACTTCGTGAGGGTCCGGGTGAACCAGGTGCATTTGAGGAGGTCTTTGGTTGATGGAAGTTTTTGTTGCGGGCCTGATGATCGCATTGACTCTGGTGGTCGTGGCGACGCGGAGACACGGTAAAGACACCAGCATTCTCTGGGCCTCCGTACAAATCTCCATCTCCCTACTTCTCAACCTGAACCCCGTCTACATGTCTACCGATCGCCTGCTCGGGGGACGTAACTACGCGGACCTGGCTGCGAATCTTCTTCTCCTGGTTGGCGTCTACTTCCTCGCGCGAGCAATCCATAGGGCAGCGAGTCCAGCGTCGGAGTTCGGTGGGTCGCCACGGGTGTTGGGAAGCGCTGCAGTTGTGGTCGCGGGAACTGCCGCAGCCTCATTGTTCTGGTTCATTGAAGCGCCAACTACATCCACCGCTTTCATGCAGGCGTACGGAGCTCAACCAGCTGCGGCTTTGTATTCTGCTGTCCAGTACGTCTACATCGGTTGCGTGATGGCCATGGCAGGCTGGACGTGCTTTAAATTCCGCAAGTCTTGGAGCGCAGGAGTCTACAAAGCTGCGTTCGCTCTCGTGGGATGGGGATGCATATCAGCCGTTTTGCTGGTCATTCACGTTCTGCTATTAGACGCCCTACATCTCCTTGGTGAGAAAGAAACTATGAGATCGCTTAGCGGACTCTACGCCGCGCTTAACTCGACGACCTTTGCTTTGCTCTGCACCGGCCTAGCGCTGCCTCCAGCGAAACGTAGAATTCTGACGATCTTAGATGCCACAAGGACCAAGTCCGTTCTGGCCGAATTGATGCCTGTGTGGCGCAATGCTGTCGTTGGAAATTCAGGTGTAACTCTCGACACCCGAGTCGTGGAAAATCGTGATCACAGACCTCGCCGACAGCTCCACCGCATGATCGTTGAGATTCAAGACTCACTTGTCCGAGATCCCTATGCTCGCGAGAGGATTGGCGAGGACGGACTGCGAATGCTGGCGCAAGCCGGTGCCCACCTAGACAGGCGAGCATGGCACCAACGGTAAGTGGCGTCCTAGCCATACTTGCAGCAATTGGCGCCGGCGGAGCGCTGGCGGGCGTTGCTGCGGCTGCCCGGCGTTCTCTCACGCCTGGGTACAGTCCCGAGTACGACATATCGCCGCTTGTGGTCACTGACGAAGAGATCGAGTTTAAGTCCACGAAAAGAACCTGCACTCCGGGAATTTTCGGACTTCATTTGCTCGGCAAAGATGAGCCAGCCATCATCGGTCCCGTAATCGCTCGAACAGAACACGTCGTCAGGCGTCGCCTCCTCCGAAAGCCTGCTTCGCTGTCAACGAAATCAAAATGCCGATGGAGTGGCATCGTGGCTTCCACCCCTGGCTCGCCATTCAGGGACGTCGAAATACCCACGTCTTTGGGGCCTGCGCCCGCATGGTTCGTTGAGGGCGATAGCAACGAATGGGCGATTCACGTACACGGCCAAGGGAGTGACCGGCGTCAGACGCTAAGGGGCGTGGCTACGGCAACGGCGCTCGGCTTGAATTCACTCATCATCTCGTACCGCAACGATGGCAAAGGGCCCCGGTCGACTGAAGGCCTTTCCCACTTGGGAGAATCCGAGTGGCATGACCTGGACGATGCCCTCCACTTCATCGCCGCACGAGGCGCGACACAATGCATAGTGTTTGGCTGGTCTTTAGGTGCAACCCTTGCAATGAATACGCTTCAGCGATCCGGAATCTCAAGCATGATCGCCGGTATAGTCATGGTCGCGCCGGTCTTAAGTTGGGAAGCAGCGCTTCGATCAAATGCGAATCATCAAGGGTGGCCTCGGGTGCTGGGGACTTCTGTGACCCTTCTACTTGGATTACCCGGGATAAGCAGACTAGTTGGCCTTAGCGAACCTCTGAACATTCGAAAAGCAGATGCGGCCAGGCTGGAAGGGCCCCTCAGGACGCCGATCCTGATTCTTCATAATGTAAACGATTGGTCGGTTCCCTTTGAGACCTCTAGACAATTTGCCCAGAGACGCGGCCCGGGCGTCGAGCTCGTCGAGTTTGACTGCTCCGGGCACACTCAAGAGTGGAATTCGGACCCTATAAGGTGGGATCTGGCAGTTCGTCGTTGGTACGGAGGATTGCTCCAGACGGACACGGCTGGGGATACGTCCAAAGCAACGGCAGGTGAACTTTAGATGGGGTTGGAAATGGCTGGCGGTGATACGGCCCGAAATCGGCTTGAACGGGCGGAGACTCTCGCACGCAAGGTGAATCTGTTGCTGGACGTCATAGTGGCGGAGGGTGGCCGACCCTACGAGTTCGCTGACATCCAAGCTGGCGTACGCCACCACGGCTACGAACTGTCCAGAACTCGTTGGTGGCGCATCAGGAGTGGCGAGTCACCCGAGGCTGTTCCAGTAGAAGCGCTGGTTGCCCTCGCTAAGTTCTTTGAGATAGACCCCGCCTACTTCACCGAAGAGAAGGGGGAGCTTCCTGAGCGTATCGAGAAAGAGCTTCAGCTCCTTAGGACAATGCGACGAAATAGGTTGAAGAACATAGCCGCCCGGACTCTCGGCGACATCGATGTCAAGACGTTGGACGCAATCAACGCCCTATTGGATGACGTGGAAGAGCTGGAGAAAAACGACACTCAAGAATCTTGAAACATGATTGGAACATGTTTCAAGAGTGCTAGGGTGAAGCTATGTGCATTGAGATTGCGGAAAGCACGCGACACCTATCGACCTTCCACATAGTCAACGTATGCTCGAAGCAGGTGGCGGAGCGTCCCGGGCTGGACCTCATAGGTAACATCACGCCCCTGGCGCAGGCCGCGGGGCGGGTCCGTCTCAATCAGCCCGGCACGAGACAATGCCTCCAAGTGCCTGTTCAAGCTCGGTCGACCAATCTCCAGCACTGCTTGCAGCTGGCCCACCGTCGAGGGCCCCAAGATTGCCAATTGACGCAAAACGTCCGCCTGCGCACGGCTCCCCAAGAAGCCTATTGCTGCCTCCACTGTCGAAGGAAGATTAGGTCGTATCAAACGCGGCATACATCTATCCTGCCGGAAAATAGGTCAGCTTCCCCTCTGGTCGTCCGACGTACTCTATTATTAAACAATAGAGTCACTCTCTTGCCGCTTCCTCTCCATCCCTTGAAAGTCATGTCGGCTTCATGCGTCCATCAAGCCGCCTTCTGATCGTCGCAGGGCTCCCTGGGACGGCACTGGGAGCCCTGCTCGGCGTGACTTTGTTATTGAGTCCCACTGAGTCTGCCG